>JACQTR010000223.1 GCA_016210705.1 Chloroflexota bacterium
ACCATGCGCTCGGCAAAACGGCCGACGGCAGGCGCCTGCACGTTACATTCACCCTGCGCGGCAACGGCAAGAAAATCCGCGTCATTTCTGCGCGCGACATGAACCGCAAAGAAAGAATTCGCTATGAACAGGAAGCTTAATCCCCCCAAGATGGAGGTCAGCGTCCAATTCTTGGTCATCATTTGCAGTTCACTCCTCTAAAACGAATTCAAAAAGGATGGACGATATTATAAGAAAGATGACGTCAAAAGCCAATAGTAAGGCTGGCCAAGAGCTCATCCCTCCCCACAACTTCACGTCCAAAATAGAGCCGGTGGCCTTCACCGCAGCGATGATGACGGGAACCACGATAGGAAAAAGAAGTAGGGGCAACATGATTTCGCGGGCCTTGGTGTTGACAGCTATAGCCGAGAACAGGGTACCAACAGCGTTAAAACCCACCGTGGCCAAAACCATGATCAATAACAGACGGGGCGGGTACAAAGGCATGTTAAACAAGATGGAAAATACAGGCAAGGCCACGATCTCCACCACTAACATAAATAGGAGGGTGCCCAGCATCTTACCAGCATAGATAACAGAGCGATCTACCGGACATAGCATCAGACCATCCAAACAGCCTTTATCCTTCTCCAAAACAAAGGAACGGTTGAGACCCAAAACCCCAGCAAAGGTGAAGGTGACCCACAAGACCCCAGGGGCCAGAAGGCCCAGACTTTCTACTCCCGGCTCGAAGGCAAAATTGAAGATGACGATGACCAATAGAGCGAAGATGAGCACCGAAGTAACTACCTCTTTGGTGCGTAGCTCTAAAACCACGTCCTTCCAAGCAATGGCCAAGGTCTTAGCCCAGAAAGCCCTCAACTCCTCACTCCAGTATAGCGATAGTAGGTGCCCCGGAAATCAGCCATATCCAAAGGCCGTTCCAACTCCTCGTAAGCAATGGTTCCATTGGCCAGGATCACCACATGGTCTCCCATGCTCAGTCCCCGTTCCAGGTTGTGGGTGGTCATCACCACGGTCCGCTCCCCAGCCTTCATCCCTTGCAATATCTCTCCCAAAGCCGCCGTGGCCTGCGGATCGAGGCCCGTCTCCGGCTCGTCAAGAAGAAGAATCGACGGATTATGAAGGAGTGCCCGAGCGATGGAAAGACGCTGCTGCATACCTCGAGATAGGGTACGCACCCGATCGTGTAGACGAGAGGCAAGCCCCACTTGAGCGATCACTGAGGCTATGCGCTCCTCCAATTGGGGTACATCGTACATCCGCCCATAAAAGCGGAGGTTTTCGTATGGAGTGAGATCATCGTAAAGGAGGGTATTATGTGACACTACCCCGATGATGCGCCGAATTGCGGACGCGTCTTCACCCAACTCATAACCACTTATACATATACGGCCTGCAGTGGGCTTGATGAGGGTGGATAAAATTTTAAGGAGGGTAGTCTTGCCCGAGCCATTAGGGCCGAATATGGTAAGGAAGCCACCTCGCCTTACCCGTAGATCGATCCCACGCAACACCTTACGAAGGGCGAAAGCCTTGGTCAGCCCTTGGACCTCTATAGCCCAAGTAGAAGAAAGGGAACCCACCACACCACCCCTAGAGATTATCCCTTGAGGACCCTCGCCACTGCTGCAAGAGTTGTTCCTTCTTCTCCGCTCGTAGTCGTCGATACTCCTCCTCGGCTATAGAACCAGCGGCAAAGGCATCGTCCAAAGACGCCAACTCCAAGAGCAATTGCCGATCCTCGCCACCTGCTCGTTTCTGCCTACGACGGAGAATAGGGTAGCCCAAGCCAAAACCCGCGGCCAATACAGCCAAGGTCGTGCCCGCCCATCGCAGGGCCTTCTGAGAGTCCCCCTGAGGAAGACCGTAAAGAGTTGTGGTTATCTGGGTATCTTTTCCCACGTCAGCCCGGGAAAGAACCAAAAACTGATCACCCCCCAAATCGGTGGGGCCTTCCTCAACCAAATCTGAGCTGGTGGCCTGAACCCCAGTGCCGTGGATCAATACCACCAAGTCGTCTGTGGGATAAGCCACCGTCTTCAAAAAATCGTATTGTGGAGGAGAATAGGGCAACCGATAGCCAAAGTCTATCTCCTTCACCCCCGGCAATACCCCCATTGTATCCACAAACCCCTGCTCCGCTTTGAAGACGCAACATTCCATAAGCCCTTGATCATAGCTTAACTCTCGGGCACTATCAGGTAAAAGAAAGCGCAGGGTCTCTTTTTTAGTCGGATCAGCTTCCATCACCTTGCTTCCCACATAGGTATGATCCCCAGTATTGACTATGCGCACTAACTCTCTAACCTGCAACTGGCCTTTCTCAGGGAAAATAACTACATAGTTAGCTTCGACCTTGACGTTTTCGTCGCTGGTGGTGGATTCATATACGGTAACCTCCACCGTCTTGGCGGTCTCTCCGCTAGCAAAAGTGATACTCTCGCTTTGATATTCATTATCTTGATAAGTCACAGAGACCGTATAGCTATAAGTTGACGCCGTGGCCAGATTTCCAAACGCAAACCGCCCTTCAGCATCAGTGTTAACC
>JACQTR010000217.1 GCA_016210705.1 Chloroflexota bacterium
AGGCCGTATAATCCACGGCCTCCACCTCGATGGTGGGGAGCTCAATGGGCTGGGCCCCATGGCGGACCAGGAGGGCCGAGAGGGTGCTGGCCTGCCTTCGGGAGCGAGTGACCAAAACCCGCTTGCCGAAAAGGGGGCCGACATCGAACCAGCGCAGTTTCTGGCGTAGCCCCACCACTTCCCCCACCACCGCCACCGCTGGCGGCCCAAAGTTGGCCTCCCGCGCCCTATCCACGATGTCTCCCAAAATTCCCTCTAAGGTCTCCTGCTGTGGCCTAGTGCCCCAGCGGATTAAGGCTATCGGCGTAGTGTCGGGTCGTCCGTGCTTTAGCAACTCAGTAACTATGTAGGGAAGGTTGGCCATTCCCATGAGGAAGATCAAGGTATCTACACCAGTGGCTATCTTGTCCCAAGGTATCCTGGTTTCGCCTTTGCCTTCCTCCTCATGGCCGGTAAGGATGGCCAAGGAAGAGGCGAAACGACGGTGGGTGACGGGTATGCCAGCATAGGCGGGAACGGCCACCGCCGAGGTTACTCCAGGCACCACCTCGAAGGGAATGCCCTCGCTGACCAAGGTCTCGGCCTCTTCTCCGCCTCGGCCAAAGACAAAGGGGTCACCCCCTTTCAAACGCGCTATAACCTTTTTTTCTTTGGCCTTGGCTACCAGGAGAGCGTTGATCTCTTCTTGGGTCAGGGTATGTCCCTGGGGGGATTTGCCGGCATAAATCAGCTCGGCTCCAGGCTTAGCTTGGGCTAAAAGACGTTGGTCTACTAGACGGTCGTAAATAATAACATCGGCTTGGGCGATGCACTCCAGCCCGCGCACGGTGATTAGGCCAGGGTCGCCGGGGCCAGCGCCCACCAGAAAGACCTTGCCTTTATCCATTTCCTTCCTCAAGGACGGCCTTGGCTCCCATAGCTAGCAGTTTTTCTGCCAGATTACGTCCTAGTTCTTCAGGGTTCTTGGCATCTCCTTTGGCCTGGGTTCGTAACACCTGGCTACCATCCCGCCGCGCTACCACGCCTTCTATTTCCAAAAGTTCTTCTTTAACCTGGCCCAAAGCGGCGACGGGAATGTGGCATCCCCCTCCCATAGCGTGGAGGAAGGTCCGCTCGGCGGCGACTGCCTGACGTGTTGCTAAGTCATCGATTGCTGATGCTAGCCTTGCCATTTCCTCATCCTGGCTACGAATCTCCAAGACTAAGGCCCCTTGCCCCACGGCGGGAAGGCAGACTTCCGAAGGTATGTATTCTGTGATTTGGTTCTGTAACCCCAAACGTATTAACCCTGCTGCGGCTATTATTACTCCATCCCACTCCTCATCTTGGGCTTTGCGCAGCCGAGTATCTATATTTCCGCTGAGATTTTGTACTTGAAAATCGGCACGGAAAGCCAAAAGCTGGGCAACGCGCCGGGGGCTGCTGGTACCCAAGCGAGCCCCTTTAGGCAACTGAGTCAGGGTACATCGCCATCGCGAAACTAGAACATCCCTGGGGTCTTCTCTTTCGATCATGGCGGCTAAAGCGAGCTTAGGGTCAATCAGAGTGGGTAGATCCTTGAGGCTATGAATAGCCATATCTATATCGCCGCCCGCCAAAGCATCTTCCAATTCTTTGACAAAGACGCCCACTCCCCAGGGGAGATGCTTTACAGGACGATCGCCCGATGTTCTTATGGTCTTAATTTGGAATTGTCGATCTGGGTAACGCTGTCGGAGTTGGTCGACGACTTGCTGGGTTTGGGCTAGGGCAAGCTGGCTACCCCTCGATCCCACAATGACGATTTTGTTGCTCATAATGGGTTTATCAGAGTGGAACTAACTTTGGTGTTGGTAATGTAGTCGCTCGTCAAGGGAGGTCAAAAAGCTCCCGCACCTCTGGTTCGAGGTCTTTGTAGTGGCCATTTTGTTTAAGGTGCATAAGGGAATGGTGAAGCAGCTTGTTTATGATAGCTGTAGTTAAGGAGTCGATTCGGCGGCGCTCTTCGGGGGAAAGATTGGGAAGTTTTCGAATGGTTTTGTCTATCTCTCTTTGGCGGATCGCTTCCGCTTTGTGGCGCAGGGCGATGATTGTGGGACGAGCTTCGAGGGCGTTCCACCAAAGCCCAAATTTGTCCAGTTCGGAGTCGATAATTGCCTCCACCCTCGATACCTCCTCTTGCCTACCCCGTAAACTGGACTCGGAAACAGCCTTTAGATCATCGATATCACGAAGGAAGACGTTTTTTATTTTTTTAACTTCGGGATCCACGTCTCGGGGCACGGCGATGTCTACTATATAAAGGTCTCGTTGGTTGCGTTGGCGCATGGCTTTCTTTAGCAAGGGCGCGGTTAAGATGTAATTTAGAGAGGTGGTGGCGCTAAAAACGATATCGGACCTGGCTAATGCCTGCTCCAGTTGGTCAAAGGGACAAGCTTCCCCCTTTACCTCGTTGGCTAATTCTATGGCTCTAGTATGGGTTCGGTTGGTGACTGTGATATTGGGATCTGCGTTGCTTGCCAAGATTTTGGCGGTGCGGGCTCCCATACGACCAGCCCCGATGACCAGGATAGCGGCCGAATCTAAATCGCCCCAAAAATTCTTGGCTAGGGCTACGGCTGCGGAACTTACCGAGGCTGCGTTGCGGCTTATGTCGGTATCGTGGCGGGCGCGTCGGCCCACCCTGAGGGCGTGATGAAAGAGCTTGGTTAGAGGTAGGCTGGCGGTGGACGCTTTTTGGGCCATCTCCAGGGCCTCCCGTACTTGGCCCAGGATTTGGGTCTCTCCCACAACCATGGAGTCCAGGCCACTTGCCACCTGAAAGAGGTGCTTAGCCGCTTCTTTGTGACGGTAGGTATATAGGTAGGAAGTGATAAGAAAGGAGGGAAGCCCGCTGATGTCGCTCAAGAATCGGTAAAGCCTTGATTGTTCCGAGGCTGCCATTTCCGAGGTAGTGTATATCTCAGTACGGTTGCAGGTAGAGAGGATGACCCCCGAATTAACGTATTGGGGTAGGTGGTGAAGGGTCTCCTCCAATTTATCCCCTGCCAAAGAAAGGCGTTCCCTCACCTCCAAGGGGGCTGTCTTGTAGTTAGCACCAGCTACTAAGATGGCCATGAGATTAAGTTAAGACTTCCTTTTCTAGGCTGGCCTTCAGTTTACTTTTGGCTGCATCTAGGTTTCCTTGCTGGATGAGGTCTAAAAGCTCATTATTTAAGGCCTCTTGCCAGAGGGATGAGGGAATATGCCTTCTCTTTGCTTTCAACTCTTCCCGAACCTCGGCCACCAATGTGAGGAGAGTTGCGTAGGCGGGGGCCAAGGTTTCCTCCAATTCCCGGCGGAGTCTTTTGGCCAAGGCCGGGCTGCGACCACCGGTAGAGATGGCGATGACTAGGTCGCCCTTACGTACCACCGAGGGAACGATGAAGTCGCAATGCTCTGGGTCATCTACCACGTTGATCAAGATGCCTCTATCTTGTGCCTCTTTCGCTACCTTTTCGTTGGTTTGAGGACTATCGGTGGCGGCGATGGCCATAGAGGCACCTTCTAAGTCGCCGTAGCGGTAGAGACGGCGACTGATCTCAACCAGACCATCCTGAACTAGTCCCTCTAGGTCAGGGCAGAGGGTAGGGCTGATCACTCTTACCACTGCACCACATTGGGCAAGGGCCAGGGTTTTGCGCTCGGCCACCTCACCACCACCCACCACCACGCACCTCTTGCCATTTACTTTGAGGAAGAGGGGATAATAGCTCATATTATTAAGTAGGAGCAGTCTTCTCTTTAAGACGGATGCCGGTTTTTTTGAGTAGCCGCGTGCTGAAGATGACCTCGTGGGGAAACTGGGTCAATTTCAGCTCCTTGGCGATACGCTCCATCGTGGCTAAGACCTCTTCTCGTGAGTAGCTGTGAATCATGGCGAAGAGGTTATAAGGCCAATGGGGGAGGTGGCGGGGCCGCCGATAGCAGTGGGTAACCTCAGGGTACTGACCCAGGCGATGACCGATGGCACTAATCTGATCATCGGGGACATCCCAGACAGTCATGCCATTGGCGGTGATGCCCAAAGCGTAATGGTTGGGTACGGCCCCCAAGCGCTTGATTTTGCCCTCGGCTAACAATTGGCGTGTCAATTGTAAGACATCTTCCTCGCTGCTCCCCAATTGCTGAGCCAGTTCCTCATAAGGACGTGTAACTAAGGGTATACCCTCTTGCAGCAGGAGAATGAGCCTTCTCTCTAGAACATCCACTCCTCACTCTACCTCGAACTGAAAGTTTACCCCCACGAAGTATTCTTCCATCATGGGGAGATTCATAACCGCGAAACTGCTTTTGGCCTCGATTTCAGCTAATACCCGTTTTATTTCTGCTTCACTCTCCGCGGAGACCACAAACCAAAGATTAAAGCGATGTTGGCGCTCGTAATTGTGGGAAACTTCGGGGTAGCTGTTGACCAAGGCAATAACTTGCTCTAAGCGGTCCGGTGAAACGCTCATGGCGGCCAGGGTACTGTTTCCTCCCATTCGGCGGGGATTTAGTACTGGCCCAAAACGGCTCAGGGCCCCACTGAGGCATAGATTTTTGATCCGCTCAATGACCTCCGTCTCACTCATTCCCAGCTTTTCTCCTATTTCCTTAAAAGGACGCGAGGTAATGGGGAACCCGCCCTGGATATGGTTGAGGATTATCTTGTCCCCCTCTTCCAACTTGGGGGCTGAATTTACCTGGTGTTTCATGGCGTTAGTTACGGGTAGTAGCTAGTACAGACTTAGGTTGATATACGCAGCAGGGTTCTGCCTCGAGGTAATCGCCGGTTACGGCATAGGCTCGGGCGCGGGAACCGCCACATACCGTTTTATACTCACATCGCCCGCACTTGCCTTTGAGTTTAGAAACATCTCGCAGGTCCCGGAAGATTGGGGAGTGACGGTAGATCTGGGCCAGAGGCTCTTGACGAACATTGCCGGCAACCAAAGGTAGGAAACCGCTGGGGCTGACCTCGCCAATGTGCGATATGAAGCAACAGCCGTTGCCATCGTTTACCCCTTTGGGCGATCGAGATACATCATCACGGTAGTGAAAACCGGGTGCAATGAGCTCTTCCAGGCTCTCGCTTCGCTCGCGGCGGTTTTCCTGAATAACGACTCGACGATAAGGCTGAGCTGCAGTGGTTTTTATATCGAAGGGAGCCGTTTTGGATAGCTGGTAAAGCCAGTGGAAGATCTCTTCGTGTTTTTCGGGTGAGACCATGTCCTCTGTTTGTCCTCTACCAGTGGGCACCAGGAAAAAGACGTCCCAAAGGACAGCTCCCATTTCAGACACCATCTCGGCCAGGGCTTTGAGGGCATCAGCGCTGTAACGGGTGACAGTGGTGTTGAGCTGAAAGGAAAGCCCTACATCTTTGGTGGTTTTTATTATCTCTAAGGTTCGGACGAAGGAACCAGGTATCTGTCGAAAGGCATCATGGGTTTCGGCGGTAGCGCCATCGAGGCTATAGGAGACTCGAGCTAAGCCCGCCGCTTTGACCTTTGCTAGGCGCTGTTGAGTAACTAATTTGGTGGCGCTGGGGGCAAGGGATACCCGCAGCCCCTTTTCTATGGCATAGCTGATAAGATCAAAAATGTCGGAGCGCATCAAAGGGTCGCCGCCAGTAAAAATGAACACGGGGTTGCCCAGTTTGGCGATCTGGTCTATGAGGTTAAATCCCTCGGCGGTGGTAAGCTCGCGTGGATCGCGACGGGGTTGGGCCTTGGCACGGCAATGGCGACAGGCCAGAGCACAGGCTCGGGTCACCTCCCAGAAAATAACGAAGGGAGCCTGGTCGAAATCCACATCCGCCAAAGGCGGCTTTTCTGGGGGCATTTTATATATCTGATGGAAATGCATGAGGGTTGTCTCCCTTAAGCGATGCCGATTTCCTCATCGCTGAGATAGCAGGCAGGGTCTTCAGCCCATATATCTCCGTATCGAGCCTCGGCCCGTACCCGAAGGTTACCAGCACAAAGGTCGAAGTATTGACAGTGAGCGCAGCGTCCTTTTATCAATCCCCTTTTGTTCTTGAGACCGCTCATTGTGGGATCGGAGGTATCTTCCCAAATCTCTGCAAAGGGTCTCTCTCTTATGTTGCCAAAAGAGTGATGCTGCCAGAATTGGTCAGCGTGGACGTTGCCTAAGTTATCCACGTCGCCGATACCAACCCCGGAGCTGTTGCCTCCATTACGCCGGAGAAGTTGGAGAACCTCTGGGGCTCGAGACGGGTATTCTCTCTTTACATAATGGTAAAGGTAGACGGCATCGGCGTAATTGTCTACTGTCAGTATCTCTTTGTCCAAGCCGCGGCTATGGAAATCCAGCGCTTTGGCTATTATGAGGTCCATCACCTGCCTTGTTTCCTGAGAAGTCAGATCCTCGGCCATGAGTTGGCTACCGCGGCCGCTATAGACCAAGTGATAAAAGCACAATCGAGGGATATCCTCCTCCTCCACCAGGTCCAAAATATTGTTTATTTGGTTGAAATTGCGTTTAGTTATGGTGAAACGTAGGCCCATCCTAACACCAGCATCTCGACAGTTGCGGATGCCACGAAGGGCCTCTTGGAAGGCCCCCTTCTTGCCACGAAAGCGATCGTTGATCTCCTCTAGCCCATCCAAGCTAACCCCCACGTAGGAGATGCCACTTTCTTTGACCTTTTGTGCCATGGCTGGGGTTATGAGGGTGCCGTTTGTGGAGATGACGGTGCGGATACCTTTGGCTACGGCGTATTGAGCTAAAGAGAAGAGGTCAGGCCTTAGGAAAGGCTCTCCGCCAGAAAAAAGAAGGACGGGTACGCCATATTGAGCTAAACTGGCTATAAAGGCTAGGCCTTCGTTGGTGGTTAGCTCCCCTGGATAGTCTTTGTCTTGGGATGCTGAATAACAATGGACACAGTGGAGATTGCAACGCCGGAGAAAATTCCACACCACCACGGGCTTCCTTTGAGAGGAGAACTCCGAAGGGCTATCACTCTCTCGGCCATAACGTAAGGTATCGCCGGTATGGGTAGTGCCACACAGTAACTTGGTTATGCCGATCATCTGTTTTTTATACCAATGGGAATTGTAACATGGAGCACACTCTTAAGTCAATTTAAGCTGCCCCGATGCTTGTGGAAACTATGGCTTGGAGTCATAAAAATTAGGGTATTCAGGTACGAGGTTTAAACAGGAGGAACGCGCTCAAGAGCGCGTTCCTCCTAGAAAGACTTTAAGTTATTTAGTTATTTATAAAGCAGCCAAAATCCCTTTGAGTTGATCCTCGCTGGCCCCCTCAACAAAGGCTTGA
>JACQTR010000220.1 GCA_016210705.1 Chloroflexota bacterium
ATCATCAAACACCTAGACCTCATGCGCCCTATATATAGGTCCACCGCCGCCTACGGCCACTTTGGCCGCGACGACCTGGAACTTCCTTGGGAAAACACCGACCTAGCTCCCACCCTACGGGCTGAGGCCGGCCTTCGTGTCCTTCCTGGTCGAAAATCGGCCTCTTCGGCATCCTGATTAGGTCGGGACTCCATTAAAACTAGACTAAGGTGAGCTCCCTGAAGGCCCTGATAACGGGCATCAACGGCTTCGCCGGGGGGTATCTGGCGGAACACCTCCTGGCCCAAGGTGTGGAAGTCAACGGCATTGTGCGCCCTACCGGTACTAGATCGCATATTCAGGCACTTCCTCACCTTACCTTTTATAGATTGGATTTAATGGATGCTCCCTCAGTTGCCTCCGTCATCCAAGAAGCCCAACCAGATTTAATATTTCACCTGGCGGCCTTATCCAGCGTATCAGAGGCCTGGGAAGACCCCGGGACAACTCTTACCAACAATATTATGATCCAGGTTAACCTATTACAGGCTGTCGTTGCCGCCCATATCAACCCAAAGATCCTCATCGTGGGCTCCGATGAGGAATACGGGATGGTTCATCCTGAAGAGATGCCGATAAAAGAAAACCAACCCTTCCGCCCCACCAACCCTTACGGCGTAAGCAAGATCTCCCAAGATATGCTCGGATATCAATATTTTTGTAGTCACCACCTGCAATGCGTTCGGGTGAGACCCTTCAACCACATCGGGCCTAGACAAAGAGGCACTTTTGTAGTGGCCTCCCTAGCTCAACAAGTGGCTGAGGCCGAAGCTGGTCTGCGACCTCCCATTCTAGAGGTAGGAAATTTAGAAGCGGGTCGGGATTTTAGTGATGTCCGCGATATAGTCAATGCCTACTACTTAGCCTTGGAGCAAGGAGAACCCGGTGAGGTTTATAACTTGGGCTCAGGGCGAATGACTACCGTACAATCCATCCTCGATTTCTATTTAGCTCAAGCCCATATACCCTTAGCAGTACGCCAAGATCCTCAGCGGCTACGTCCCCTAGACGTTCCCGCCCGGGTTTGCGATTACTCCAAATTCAAGGCCCTCACCGGATGGAAGCCCGCAATATCTCTGGGACAGACCTTGAAGGACGTGCTAGACTATTGGAGGGACAAGACACCAAACAAAAGCTATCCAGAGGAGAAAGAATGAAAGCGTTAATATTGGTTGGGGGTGAGGGAACTCGACTTCGTCCACTCACCGCCAATGTACCTAAATCCATGGTGCCCGTGGTCAACCGCCCTTTTTTAGAGCACATGCTAGAATACCTAAAAAAACACCACATAACAGAGATAGTCTTGGCCCTTTGCTATCTTCCCGACCATATACAGCATCATTTTGGCGATGGCCATGATTTCGGGGTTAAGCTAACCTATGTAGTGGAAGAGTGTCCTATGGGGACCGCCGGTGCCGTTAAAAACGCCGCCCAATACCTCGATGATACCTTCGCTGTCTTCAATGGCGACGTTTTTACCGACCTCGATCTTACCACCATGGCAGCCTTCCACAAGGAGAATCAAGCTCTGGTAACCATAGCCTTAACCCCCGTGGAGGACCCCACTATGTACGGCGTGGTGGAAACCGATAGCCAACACCGAATATTACGGTTTATAGAGAAACCCAGTTGGGATGCCATAAGCACCAACATGATTAATGCCGGGACTTACATTATGGAGCCTTCCGTTCTTGACCATATTCCTGCTCAAACCTGGTTCCAGTTTGAGCAGGACGTTTTTCCTGCTCTCCTTCGCCATGGAGAGCTGCTTTATGGCTACCCCTCTCAAACCTACTGGTTAGACATTGGTACTCCAGAGAAATATCTTATGCTTCACCACGACCTTCTACTAGGCAGATGCAATAACCAAAGCCTTCGGGAGGGTGGGTGGCTAGGATCAGACTGCGATATCCACCCTACAGCCCGGCTAACGGGCCCGGTAGTTGTAGGAGAAAACTGCGTCATTGGCCCTAGGGCGCGAATTATCGGCCCCACCATACTGGGTCATCATTGTACTATAGGCAAAGAAACCATCGTTGAGGGGGCTATAATATGGCCAGAGACCAAGCTGGGTGACCAGGTTAACGTAAAGGGCTGCATTATCGGTCAAAATACCATCGTTGGTGATAACTGCTGGATCATGGATGGCTGCGTCCTCGGAGATAATGTGACCCTGGGTGACGAGAATAAACTGGAACGGGGCATCAGGATTTGGCCAAGTAGAACTCTGGCACCCCATACCATAACTTTTGACCACCGATCCTAAGAAGGAGGATATGTGCGAACACTAATTACTGGTGTCACCGGATTTGTGGGCAGCCACCTGGCAGAAAACCTCCTTAACAAAGAGGGAATAGAAGTATATGGCATATATCGCTGGCGCAGCCGTATGGAGAATTTGGATACCCTCCACAGAGCAGGACGTCTGCAAATCATCGGCGAGAACAGCACTATAATAAATGCCCGCCAGCTCAAAGGACTCCTCAAAGAGCAAAGCCGAGAGAACAGCCTACACCTGATCGAAGCTGACATCCTGGACCCTTTCTCCATGAATTGTCTTATGGAGGCGGTGGCCCCAGACCGAATCTTCCACTTGGCGGCTCAAAGTTACGTCCCTGCCTCGCAGAACGCCCCCGCCGCCACCCTAACTACTAACATAATCGGCCAAGTAAACCTTTTAGAGGCAGTTCGTAAAGCCGGGATCGATCCTCAAATCCACATCGCGGGCTCTTCGGAGGAATACGGTTTAGTTTACCCACAAGAGTTGCCTTTAAAGGAAACCAACCCACTGCGTCCCCTTAGCCCCTATGGAGTTAGCAAGGTGGCTCAAGAGAAACTAGCAATTCAGTACTTCCATAGCCACGGCCTGAAAACCACCGTCACCCGAGCCTTCAACCACGCGGGACCGCGCCGCGGCCACGTTTATTTTACCGCCCAATTCGCCAAGCAGATCGCCGAAATCGAGGCGGGACTGAGGTCTCCCATCCTTTATGTAGGTGACTTAAACAGTCAACGAGACCTCACCGATGTACGAGACATCGCCCAAGCCTATTGGTTGGCCTTAGATAAGGGTAAACCAGGAGAGGTGTACAATGTAGGCAGTGGTCGTGCCTACCCCGTGGGAGAGATTCTAGATATGATGCTAGCCATGAGCGAGACAAAAATAGAGGTAAAGAAAGACCCTGCCCGCTTTCGCCCCTCCGACGTAACCCTCCTCCAGGCCAATAATACCAAATTCTGTCAACAAACGGGTTGGCAGCCTCTCATACCGTTAAAGCAAAGCCTGGAGGACGAGCTAAATTATTGGCGGGAGAGAACCTGTGGTCAATCCCATTAAATTTGGAACCGACGGCTGGCGAGGGATCATCGCCGAGGATTACACCTTTGCTAACGTGCGGATATGCGCCCAAGCAGTAGCTGATTACCTGAGAGCGCAGGGGCTAGCCGAAAGAGCCCTTGTAGTGGGTTACGACACCCGCTTCGCTTCGGAGGATTTCGCTGCCGCCGTAGCTGAGGTAGCTGCCGGCAACAATATTCAGACTTTTATTTGCGAAAAGCCAACCCCGACCCCCACCATTAGCTATGGCATTTTAGCTAAAAAGGCTGGCGGAGCGGTTATAATCACTGCCAGTCACAATCCAGCCCGCTGGAATGGCCTCAAATATAAGCCGGACTATGCCGGCAGCGCCTCCCCGGAGATAGTGGCGGAATTGGAGAGCCGCATTACCTTCATACAAAACAGTGGCCAGTTAAAGCAGGTGCCCTTGGCCGAGGCAAGAGAACGGGGCCTCGTCCAATCTGTTGACCTGGCTGCCCCTTACTTACGCCATTTAGGAGAGATGGTAGATCTAGAAACCCTGCGCCAAGCGGGGTTGAAGATAGTCGCTGATGCTATGTACGGTGCTGGCTCCGGGTACTTTCCCACCCTATTGCAAGGGGGAAAGACCCAAACCCATGAGATCCACGGCGAGCGTAATCCTCTCTTCCCCGGCATTCAGCCCGAACCCATTGCTCAGAACCTTACCGAGTTGGGAGCCACCATCCGGCGTCTGGGAGCTGACGTAGGCTTAGCCACCGATGGCGATAGCGATCGTCTGGGGATTGTAGACGAGAATGGTGTTTACATTGATCAACTCCACGTTTTTCCCCTCCTAGCCCTCTATCTGTTGGAGGTGCGCCACCGGCGCGGGGCCATCATCAAATCCATGACCACTAGTCGTATGCTATATAAATTGGGGCAGCTCTACCAGTCTCCCGTTTATGATACTCCCGTTGGTTTCAAATACATCGGGCCCAAGATGATCAGTGAAAACGCCCTTATCGGTGGAGAGGAAAGCGGCGGCTACGGCTTTCAAGGCCACATTCCGGAGAGGGACGGCATCCTAGCTGGCCTCTACTTTCTTGATCTGATGGTAAACCTAGGTAAGAGACCTTCAGAGCTAGTGGACTACCTCCACCGCCAAGTGGGCCAGCATCATTATGATAGACTAGATCTCAGCTTTCCTCCCCAAGAGCGGGAGGCTATGTCCCAACGAATTATGAAGAATAGCCCATCAAGATTGGTCGATACCCCAGTGGTGGAGATGGACACCAGCGATGGATTTCGTTTTCTATTGGCCGATGAGGCCTGGCTTTACATCCGCTTTTCGGGCACAGAGCCTATTCTCCGAATCTATGCCGAGGCCGAAAGCTCCTCCAAAGTAGAAAAACTCCTGGCCGAGGGTAGAAAATTGGTGGGACTTTAACTTTATGCTCGACCTCGATGAACCTCAAACCTACCTTAACCTAGACCCATCTCATATGAGAGAACGCATCCTAGAATTGCCTAGGCAATGCCAGAATGCTTGGCAGCGAGCCTTGGCTCTACCTCTGCCTCCAGAGTACTCCCAAATACGCCAAGTGTTAGTTCTGGGCATGGGAGGGTCCGCCATCGGGGGAGACCTTTTAGCCAGCCTAGCCTTGCCAGAGGGGAAAGTCCCCATATTCATTCACCGCAACTATGACCTACCCCCCTTTGTGGGCGAACAAACACTGGTCATTGCCTCCAGCTATTCGGGGAACACCGAGGAGACCCTCTCCGCTTTCCGTCAAGCATTAACCACCAGAGCCAAAACATTGGCCATAACTGGTGGCGGCCAGCTCTTAGCCCTAGCGGAAGAAACGGGAACCCCCGTATTCCCCATCGACTACAAAGCTGAACCGAGAGCCGTATTGGGTTACAGCTTTATCCCCCTCTTGGCCATCGGTCAAAGGCTGTGCTTATTCCCCGAAAAGTCTCCAGCGGTGGCCGAGGCAGTTGCTGCCCTTGACGAGCTAGTGAAGACGTTGGGGCCAACCATTCCCTTGGCCGCCAACCCGGCCAAAAACCTGGCCACCAAGCTCCATGGTCGTTTAGTGGTAATTTATGGAGGAGGCTTTTTAACTGCGGTCGCCAATCGTTGGAAAACTCAAATAAATGAGAACAGCAAAGCCTGGGCCTTTTACGAACTCTTCCCCGAGCTAAACCACAACGCCGTAGTGGGCTATCAATTTCCAGCGACCCTGAGCAAAGAGACCTTCGTAGTCTTACTCCGATCACCTAACCTTCACCCTCGTATCATACTACGCTATCAGGCCACTTTAGACATCCTAACCCAAAGAGGTATAGACCACCAAGTAGTAGATGGCATGGGTACCACACCCCTGAGCCAAATGCTGAGCCTAGTCTTTTGGGGTGACCTGGTGAGCTATTACTTGGCACTTCTCTACCAAACCGACCCTACCCCAGTGTCTGTAATCCAGGAACTGAAGGCTCGCCTGGCCAACGCCTAATACCAACCCCCAAGAAGAAAAGGGAACCACGCCCTAGCCAGTGCCTGGCAATGGGTCACCTTATTAAAAATCCAAGATCGTCACGCCCTGATACCTGACCCCAAAATATAAGAGGCCTTGTCTGGACAGAAACGTCACCTAAAGGTATAATAATTCAGTATTTTTAGGAACGTATAACAAAACCAATTAGGGCTAAAGAGACAAAGAATGATCCCAGAGAAGGTTCAAAAGAAGGCAACAGCAGCCACCGCTGCTATATCTAAGCAGCAGGTAGTGGTCGAGGTGGATGCACGAGGAGCTGAACTTATCGAGCTTAGCCTTCGAATCCACGCACATCCAGAGCTGGGATTTCATGAGGTAAAGGCCGCGCAATGGATAACCAGCTATTTAGAAGAGAAGGGCTTTAGGATAGAGAGGGGCATTTGCCAACTGCCCACTGCCTTTCGGGCCAGCTATGGCTCAGGCAAACCTGTAATAGGCTTCTTGGCTGAGTATGATGCCTTGCCCAAACTGGGCCACGCCTGTGGTCATAACATCATCGCTGCCTGCGCTGTTGGAGCAGCAGTGGCCGCTCGAGGAATAATCGAGGAGAATGGGGGAGAGATAACGGTCATAGGCACTCCAGCCGAGGAGATGAAAGGGGGCAAAGCCATAATGGTAGAGAGAGAAGCCTTTGCCCATCTGAACGTGGCCATGATGGTTCACCCCGGGACCAGAGATACCGCCATCTCCCGATCCTTGGCGTGCGCTAGCCTCGAAGTAGAATATTTTGGGCGAGCCGCTCACGCGTCAGCACACCCCGATGATGGAATCAACGCTTTAGAGGCTATGATCCAGGCCATTAACGGCATTAACTCCTTGAGACAACATATCAGAGACAAGGCCCGGATCCATGGCATTATCACTGATGGCGGCGAGGCCTCCAATGTAGTTCCTGCCCACGCTGCCGGCAGCTTTTTGGTGAGGGCTGAGGATGAAGCCTATCTCGAAGAACTAAAGCAAAGGGTAATAAATTGTTTTATGGCCGCGGCCTTGACTACAGGCGCTCAACTAGAATATCATTGGTCCCCCGTCCAATATGCTACTTTACGAACAAACCTCGCTTTAGCCAGGACCTTTGCCGCCAATATGGCCGCCTTGGGACGCATTGTTCACCCTCCCAATCTAGATAGAGGCTCCGGCAGTACCGATATGGGTAACGTTAGCTGGGTAGTCCCTAGCATCCACCCGTCAGTGGCCATCGCCCCGCGAAATGTGTTAGGCCACTCCAACGAATTTGCTGCCGCTGCCGCTTCAACTACAGGACATCGAGGGTTGCTGGATGGGGCCAAGGCCCTAGCCATGACTGCTGTCGATATCATCACTCAACCCGCGCTGCTGAGTGAAATCAAGGAGGAGTTTCAAAAAGGTAGGAGGAAACTCACAACCAAAAATCAAGGTGGGTAAGCTAGGACGAAGGTTGTTCCACTTGGTGGGAGGGAGCCTTTTCCCAAGTTTGGCATTTGTTCTTCCTCGAAATGCCCTCCTTACCGCCCTGGGTGTGGTAACCGCTTCCTTTATAGTTTGGGAAGTCGGGAGGTTTGTCAACCCTCATATAGGACTCTGGAGCCGCCGCCACTTAGCTCCCCTTTTAAAAGAGGAAGAGGCCCAACGAGTAACAGGGGCAACGTGTCTCTTAGCTGCTTCGTTAATAACCTTTTTAGTTTACGAAAAGGCAATAGCTATGACCGCTTTATATTTTTTGTCTCTCGGCGATCCAGTGGCCGCTGCGGCAGGTGGAACCTTTGGCAAACGAAGGGTGTTTAATAAATCGTGGGAAGGGACTCTAGCCATGTTGCTTACCTGCCTAACGGTGGGTCTTTTGTTGAGCAGCAGTAGTCTGGCCTTGAGGCCATTATTGGCCGTAGTGGGCGCTGTATCCGCCTCCGTAGTGGAACTTTTGCCTTTGCCCTGGGATGACAACCTCACCATCCCTTTAATCAGCGCTACAACTATGGCTTTAAGCGCCCATTACTGGTAAAATGAGCCAATCAAAATTAGTGATTAGCAAAAAAGGAGGTAATGACCAGCGGTTCACGCCAAAACTTCAAGCCCTCCCGGGCGTGCCAGAAATACATGCAAGTGGAGGTGTTCGAATGTCTAGCCTACTACAAAGAGGACGTAATATTTATACAGTGGCCAAATTAGGGTTGGCGGAAAACCTCTTAAGCCAAGGTCTAAATCTACTTGGACATACATCAGAAAAGAATTATGAGCGTTTGGGAGCTATCTTTGAAAAGATCGCCAACACCGAGCAACAAAAATGGATAGGCACCTGGATCAAAAATTGGCTATCGGAGGGCCCTGGTGCCCTCTGGCTCTCTCGCCTGTTGCGGAATACCCACCCCAACGTGCGGAAACACTTCTTGTCCAAAAGCATTGTTAATCTCTTCTTCCGTAACCCCAAGGCATGGGCTGAATTCCGCTCCAAATATGGTCTTCGTCCCCCATCTATAATTCTTATTTCGCCCTCTATGCGGTGCAATTATCGTTGTGTAGGCTGCTATGCCGGCGAATACTGCCAGGATGACGACCTTTCTCCTGAAGTAGTTAACCGTGTGATCACTGAGGCAAAAAACATAGGCACTCGGTTCATTACCTTCGTGGGAGGTGAGCCTTTCGTTTATAAGCCCCTTATGGATATTTTTGAGCAACACAACGATATATCCTTTCAAGTATATACCAACGGCTCGGCCATCAACGAGTCAATGGCCGCCCGATTGGTGAAGCTAGGGAATGTAGCCCCTCAGATAAGTATTGAAGGATGGAAGGAAGACACTGACGCCCGCCGAGGCAAAGGAGCCTTCGACCGAGTTATGAAGGCTATGGACAACCTTCGCCAGGAAGGAGCTATCTTTGGCTTCAGTGCTGCCGTCTTCCGAGACAATTTAGACGTGGTTACTAGCGATGAGTTTATCGACCTGATGATTGAGAAGGGGGTAACCTACGGCTGGTACTTCATGTATATGCCTATGGGCAGAGACGCCGATCTCTCTTATATGCTAACCCCTGAGGAGCGGAACAAGCTGCGTATGGGGGTAGATCGCCTGCGCAAGACCAAGCCTATCCTCCTAGCCGACTTCTTCGGTGATTCGGATCTTACTGGTGGCTGCATCGCCGCCGGTAGGATATACGCCCACATCAACCACAAAGGGGACGTGGAGCCCTGCGTCTTTTGCCATTTCGCCGACAGCAACGTTAAAGAGACCTCTTTGGTGGAGGCTCTCAACTCCCCCTTCCTCAAATACTTGAGAAGTTTGCAGCCCTTCAATTATAATGCCCTGAGGCCGTGTCCTATGATCGATAACCCAGAGGTCATGCGCACCGCCGTAGCTCAGTGCGGGGCTCATCCCACCCACGATGGGGCGGAGAGCCTTGTAACAGACTTCGTCCCCGGCCTGGATGTATACTCTAAAGAGATGGCCGATATTTATACACCCGCCTGGGAAAGAGAATGCCTACCCTGGGCCGAGAAATGGCTGACTGTTATGGACTTTCCAGCGGACAGGATCGAGGCCAAAAAGCAAGAGTACCACGCTGGTCGGTGAGAAGAAACGATGACTAAGGTCGGTATCCCTCGGGCCCTCCTTTATTACCAGTTTTACCCTATGTGGCGGACATTTTTTAGCCACTTAGGGGCTGATGTAGTGGTCTCAGCCCCTACCACCAAGTCGGTGATAACAACCGGAAGCTCTCGGGTAGTGTCTGAAACCTGTCTCCCAGTGAAGGTATTCTGCGGCCATGTTCGTTCCTTGGTAGGCCAATGCGACTATGTCTTCATCCCTAGCGTGTGCAGCCTAGAGAAGGGAAGCCACAATTGCTCCAAGTTCATGGGCTTACCCGACGTTATTAAGGCTGTAGTGCCCAACTGTCCCCCCATCCTTGACCCCGATATTGATTTAGCTAAGGGCAAGCGGGGGTTTTACCTAGCCCTTTACCATTTGAGCCGACCTTTCACTTGGAACCCTTTAAAGGTAAAGGCTGCCAGCGAGGCAGCTTGGCAATCCCATCTAACCTATCGCGACTTAATGCATAACCAGGGCCTTGTCCCCCTCCAAGCTCTGGCCCAAATGGGTTTGGAGCCAGAACCAGATTTCCATGAACCAGGGCCAGCTACCATGACCATCGCCGTCATCGGCCACCCCTACGTACTATTCGACGAATATATAAACCATAAACTGATACGCCGACTGCAGGGAATGGGGGTCAGGGTAGTCACCGCCGAGATGGCCGGGGAGGAAGACTTAGCTTTGTCCCTGAAAAAGCTGGCGGGCAGGGCCTACTGGACCTTCGAAGATGAGATCGTTGGCGCTGGGGGGCATTACCTGGAGCGGAATGTGGACGGCATCATCAGTGTTGTAGCCTTTGGCTGCGGCCCGGATTCCCTGATGATCGACTTACTGCAACGGCAGGCCAGGAAAGTTCCGACCAAAGCCTATATGTCTTTAACCATAGACGAACATACTGCCGAGGCCGGTCTGGTAACCCGGCTCGAGGCGTACGTGGATATGATTAGGAGGAGAAAAAACTCGGTATGAAGGTAACTTGGCCCCATTTGGGCCATAGCGATATAGTCTTAAAATCCCTATTTCGGGATTTGGGGGTGGACATGGTGATCGCCCCTCCAAACAATAAACACAGCCTCACCCTAGGCGTCAAGCACTCCCCAGAGTTCGTTTGCCTCCCGTTCAAATTAACCCTAGGTAACATGATCGAAGGTCTGGAGTTAGGTGGCGACACCATCATTATGGCCGCCGGTTCAGGGTTGTGCCGTTTTGGTTATTACGCCAAGGTGCAAGAGCGTATCCTGAGGGATCTAGGCTACGAATTCGATATGGTTACCACCGCCCTTTTTGAGAGCAAGATAGTGGGGGTAGCCCGTTTGGTAAAACGTCTTTCCGGTGGAGCGCCACTTTCCAAGGTTATTGCCGCCATCCGACTAGGGTTAGCCAAACTGTCCGCCATGGACGATATCGAGCGGGCGGTTCATCGAGTACGAGCCATCGAGATCAACAAAGGTATCGCTACCAAACTTTTTCAAGAAGCCATCAACGCCATCGATTATGCCAGCGACATGAGTGGCCTCAAGAAGGCCAAAATGGACTACATCGCCCAACTTAATGACGTGGCGGTAGATACCAAAATTGACCCACTAAAAGTGGGTGTTATGGGTGAGTTCTACGTGGTCCTGGAGCCTTTCGCCAACATGGATGTAGAGATCGAGTTGGGAAAATTGGGAGTCGAAGTAAAGCGCTCCCTCTTCGTTTCTCATTGGACTAAATTCAGCCTTTTTCTTAACGCCTTTGGCGTTACCGAGAAAGAAAAAACCCATAGAGCCGCCATGCCCTATCTAAAACGGGACGTAGGCGGCGACGGCTGGGAGTCGGTGGGGGAGGTGGTACTCCATGCCCATAGCTACAATGGCCTAGTACACTTATCTCCCTTCACCTGCATGCCCGAGATCATCGCTCAAAACATTATGCCCTCCATAAAAGCTGATATTCCCGTCCTCACCCTAATTTCTGACGAACAGATGGGCAGGGCAGGAATGCTTACCCGATTGGAGGCCTTTGTTGACCTTTTGCACCGCCGCCGAAGCGCTTCCCTGGCTGGTGCCCTTGGATAAAGGAGGATATTTTGGACGTCTGTTTGGGTATTGACGTCGGCTCGGTTACCACTAAATTTGCAGTACTGGACGAGAAAAGCGACCTCGTTACCAGCCTCTACTGGAGAACCTCAGGCAAACCCATTACCATGATACAAGAAGGGTTAAAAGAGGTGGAGCAACGCCTCCCCCTCAATGCCAACATCCTGGGTGTGGGAACCACTGGTAGCGCTCGTTATTTGGCGGGGGTTATGGTAGGCGCCGACGTTATCAAGAACGAAATCACTGCTCACGCCATAGGGGCGCTTCACTATGTTCCCGACGTCCAGACGGTGATGGAGATTGGAGGACAGGATAGCAAGATCATACTCCTGCGCAATGGAGTAGTGGTGGACTTCGCCATGAACACAGTATGCGCCGCTGGGACCGGCAGCTTCCTGGATCAACAAGCGGCCCGCCTTGGAATGAAAATCGAGGAGTTCGGCCAGCAAGCCCTTCAAAGTGAAACCCCTGTCCGCATCGCGGGGCGATGCACTGTGTTTGCCGAATCGGACATGATCCACAAACAACAGATGGGCCATCGAGTAGAGGACATCCTATACGGCCTTTGCGAGGCACTGGTACGCAACTACTTAAACAACATTGCCTTAGGCAAAGAAATCACACCACCTATCGTCTTTCAGGGGGGGGTGGCCTTCAACCAGGGAATCATCCGAGCCTTCGAGGAAACCTTGAAAAGTCAGGTCATCGTTACCCCTCACCACGAAGTTCTGGGGGCCATTGGAGCGGCCCTCTTAGCCCAAGAAGAAATAAAGACTAAAAAAGAAAAGAGCAAATTCAAAGGATTTGAAGTAACCCAATTGGATTATCGAACCTCCTCTTTCGAGTGCAAGGCCTGCGCCAACATCTGCGAGATCGCCCAGATCTTCTCCGATGGCCGGGTTATCGCTCGCTGGGGAGGCCGCTGCGATATGTGGGAAAGAACTTCCCAGCCAGAAAGGATGTAGAGAGGGAATAATGAAGATAGCCATCGATGTTATGGGGGGAGACCATGCCCCCCAAAAAGTGATAGCGGGAATAGTAGCCGCAGCCAAAGGGAACAAAGTAGAGTTAATCCTAGTGGGCAATCGCGGCTTAATAGAGGCGGAGTTGGCAACCCACGGCGTTAATGGCTTGCCTCTATCTATAATAGAGGCCAATCAAGTAATTACCATGGATGAACCTCCCGCCCAAGCTATACGCCAAAAAAGAGATTCCTCCATCATGGTGGGAGTGAACCTGGTAAAAAGGGGGGAGGCGGCCGCCTTCGTTTCCGCTGGCAATAGCGGCGCCGTTATGGCCGCCGCTCTGGTTAGTTTAGGAACTTTGGACGGCATCGAGCGGCCCGCCTTAGGCATACACTTTCCCACACCCTCTGGGGTTTCTTTCTTGATCGACGCCGGCGTCAACGCCGAGTGCAAACCATCCCTTCTTGTGCAGTTCGCCCGCATGGGCAGTCTCTATATGGAAAAGGTTCTCGGCATTCCCAATCCTAAAGTCGGTCTACTCAGCATCGGCGAGGAAGCCACTAAGGGCAACCAATGGGTTCGGGAGACCCACGACAGTCTGAAAAAAACCCATCTTAATTTTATCGGCAATATAGAGGCCAACAATGCCTTCAACGGAATAGCGGATGTGGTAGTAACCGATGGTTTCACCGGCAATATAGCCGTTAAGCTGGTAGAGGGGGTGGCCGAACGCATCATCGGGCTTCTCAACGAAACCTTGATGAGTAAACCCCACTACCGTTTAGCCGGTCTAGCCCTGAGACCAGCTTTTCAAGACATCGCCCAACGCCTTGATTATCGAGAGTACGGGGGCGGCCTACTTTTGGGAACCAAGGGAGTGGTGGTTATCGCCCATGGACGCAGCGATGCTCGAGCTATAGAGAACGCCATTCTGCGAGCCAAAGACGCTCTCGATCGAGGAATATTATCAGCCCTGGAAGATGGCCATAAAAAGTGGTAATCTAAATTAAGGTGATATTTTACCCAGGAGTGTGATAAGTGAGTAAGCCCATTGCCGTTGACGACAAAACTTTCGACGATACGGTCCTTAAGGCTGAGGTGCCAGTTTTGGTAGACTTTTGGGCTCCGTGGTGTGGCCCCTGTCGCATGGTGGCCCCCATCGTGGATGAGCTGGCCGAAGAGTATTCGGGCCGGGCCAACTTCGCCAAGGTTAATACCGATGAGAACCCCGGCATCACCAGCCAGTATAAGATCCTAAGCATCCCTACCCTCATTGTGTTTAATGGCGGCCAGCCCGCCAGCCAAGTAGTAGGCTACAGGCCCAAATCGGAACTCAAGAAGATTCTGGATGCTGCTTTAGCCAAACAGCGGCATGCCTGAAGAAAAGCCTCTTAGGGTCACTATCTGCCAAAATAGCCTTGACGAGGGCTGCGTAGCAGGCTGTGGTGAGCCCATAGACTTTATCATCCAGCATCTAGAGCGCAGATACGGGAAAACAGTGATATTGGAGCAGGTGGACCTAGCCAACCATTCTAGCTGCGAACAAAACCAGCAACTAGTACGTGATATACGCCAAAACCAGTTACCCTTGCCCTTGCTGGCAGTAAATGGGATACCAAAAATCTACGGCCGTATGGACTTTCGTATGGTGTCGGAGGTAATTGAGACCTTGCGGGAGGCAGCCTTTGGCTAAAGAGTACGACATTATTATCGTCGGGGGTGGACCTGCCGGCCTAACGGCTGCCATCTACAGCGCAAGAGCTCGGCTTAAAACCCTCATAATCGAAAAGGCCGTCCCCGGAGGACAAATCGCCACCACTGGATTGGTAGAGAACTACCCTGGTTTTCCGGATGGCGTTATGGGCGGAGAATTAAGCCAACTAATGGCAGATCAAGCCAAAAAATTTGACACCGAGACCATTAGCGCCGAAGTGTTATCTCTTGAAGTAAGAGATAATGAGAGGGTGATCCATACCAGTGAGGGAGACTATTCAGCCAAGGCGGTGATCTTGGCTGGAGGTGCCGATCCCACTAAACTAGGAATACCTGGAGAGAATGAGTTCACTGGGAAAGGGGTATCTTATTGCGCCACCTGCGATGGCCCTTTCTTTATCAACAAGGTAGTGGCCGTTATCGGAGGAGGAGATTCTGCCGTTGACGAAGGAATGTTCCTCACTCGCTTCGCCTCCAAGGTTATTGTTATCCATCGCCGCGACCAGTTAAGAGCCACCAAGATCATCCAGGAGAGGGCCTTCGCCAATCCCAAGATGGAGTTCATATGGGATACAGTGGTGGAGGCCATCGAGGGCAATGAGGTAGTACAGAGGCTCCAATTGAAAAACGTGAAGACGCAGGAGAGGCGTACCCTGGAGGTAGGCGGCGTTTTTGTCTACGTTGGATTACGTCCCAACACCGACTTTCTCAAAAGCATTCTTGCCCTAAGTCCCGATGGCCATATACTGGTCAATGAACAGATGGAGACAGCAATTCCCGGTATTTTTGCCGCCGGAGATATTCGCGTCAACGCCGCCCGCCAGGCCGTTTCTGCCGCCGGCGATGGAGCCACCGCCGCTCTGGCCGCCGAGAAATACCTTAGCCAAGTGGGTCATTAAATTGTCCCAGGGAGCGGACGGGCCCCGGTGGGCTTCGCGGACTTCAAATCCGACGGTGGGCACCTCGCGGTGTCCACGGTAGGTTCGACACCTACGCGCTCCCGCCATTTCCTCTAATAGCCTATCTTCTAAAAGGGAGAAACTATGTACTGTGTCTTCTGCGATATCATCGCCCGCCGCGAACAGGCCACCATCCGCTACGAGGATGACGA
>JACQTR010000215.1 GCA_016210705.1 Chloroflexota bacterium
GAGCCGATATCGGGGCCCCGCGGAAAATCCCTCCCGAGCCACCAACCGAACGGCGTAAGCCCAGTAGACTTGGTCGGGATCGTCCCCCGTTATTCTAAGACGAAGGCATGAGGTGCCTTAAAAGAGAGGGCCCTTCGGGCTGAGCCTAAGCGCGAAGCCTTGTGGGCCAAGGAGGGTGGTACCGCGGGCATGATGGCCCGTCCCTTTGGGGACGGGCTTTTTGGTTGTATGAGGTGATACTTAGCTATGTTTAAGCCGGTAACAAGCAAGGTCAATTTCCCTGAGCTAGAAGCGGATATCCTTACCTTTTGGAAGGAGCGACGCATTTTCCAACGCAGCGTAGAGGAGCGCCGAGGGGCGGATCTTTTTACTATCTACGAAGGCCCCCCCACGGCCAACGCCAGCCCTGGCGTCCACCACGTCCTGGCGCGTATTTTCAAAGACGTCATCCCGCGCTACAAAACCATGAAAGGCTATAATGTGCCCCGCAAGGGCGGTTGGGATACCCACGGCCTGCCCGTAGAACTGGAGATAGAGCGAGAACTGGGCTTATCCAGCAAGCGGGAAATCGAAGATTATGGCATCGACAAATTCAACGCTCGGTGCCGGGATAGCGTCTTCCGCTACGTTAAGGAATGGGAGGCCCTCACTGAACGCATCGGCTTCTGGGTGGATATGGAAAACCCCTATATCACCTTCACTAACGACTATATCGAGTCCTGCTGGTGGATCGTGAAGCAACTGTGGGATAAGGGCCTTGTTTATCGGGGCTACAAAGTGACTCCCCATTGCCCCCGCTGTGGAACCTCCCTCTCCTCGCACGAGGTGGCCCTGGGCTACAAGGAGGATACCCCGGATCCCTCGGTTTACGTTAAGTTCAAGTTAACCCAGAAATCCAAATCGGATTTATATTCAAAACTTGGTCTTGAAGACGATGGCGTTGAAAACTTCCTCCTCGCTTGGACAACGACTCCCTGGACCCTGCTGGGTAACACTGCGCTTGCTGTGGCTAAAGACGCTGAGTATGCTTTGGTCGAATTAGATAAGGCAATATGCGAGCGTTTGATTTTAGCCACGGCACGACTTGAGAGCGCCCTAAAGGAGCCATACCAGATTGTTGCCACTTTGAAGGGTGCAGATGTGGTAGGGTTGGAATACGAGTCTCTTTACAACCTCCTGGATTATCCGGAGTTCCCGTACGTAGAGAAATTCGAGGGCGGGCGAACCCGTCCTTCCCTTTCGTGGGCGGGGTTTGATCCCTTGGCGTCGTTTCGAGTAGTTGCAGGCAACTTTGTGTCCATGGACGACGGTACGGGTATCGTGCATATAGCTCCAGCTTACGGTGAAGTAGATATGGAGTTAGGTCGGCAGGAAGATCTATGGCATTTACATCCTGTGCGTTTGTCAGGTAAATTCGATGACACTTTGGTCCCTTTTGCTGGCATATTTGTAAAGGACGCCGATCCTCTTATCATCCAAGACCTCCGAGCGCGGGGACTGTTATATCGGGAAGAGACCATTCGTCACACCTATCCTTTCTGCTGGCGCTGCGATACTCCTCTTCTATACTACGCCAAAACCTCCTGGTATATCCGAACCACGGCGGTAAAGGAGAGGCTCATTGCCAATAACCAGGAGATCAACTGGTATCCGGAGCACATCAAATCCGGGCGCTTTGGCGACTGGCTCCAAAATAATGTGGACTGGGCTCTGTCTCGGGAGCGCTATTGGGGCACGCCCTTACCCATATGGCGCTGCGAAGCCTGTGGACAGCATGACTGCATTGGCAGTCGGGTCGAGCTTCAGGCGAAACCAGGCTATGCTGGCACCCAGGGGGAGTTCGACTTACACCGTCCCTTTATTGATGATGCCACCTTCACCTGCTCTCAGTGTTCGGGCACTATGCGCCGGGTTCCCGAGGTCATGGACGCCTGGTTCGATTCCGGGGCCATGCCCGTGGCCCAGTGGCATTACCCCTTTGAGAACCAAGACCTTTTCGAGAGGAGCTTCCCCGCCGACTACATCTGTGAGGCTGTGGATCAAACCCGAGGCTGGTTCTATACCCTTCACGCCCTGGCTACCCTCCTCTTCGATAAGCCCGCCTACCGCAACGTCATCTGTTTGGGCCACATATTGGATGCCAAAGGCGAAAAGATGAGTAAGTCTAAGGGCAACGCGGTGCCGCCTCAGACGGTAATCGATGTCTATGGTGCCGACGCCCTGCGCTGGTATTTGTACACAGCCGCTCCTCCGGGCAACTCCCGCCGTTTTTCGGCGGAGCTGGTGGCCGAGGCTCTGCGTAAGTTCCTTTTAACCCTGTGGAACACCTATTCCTTTTTCGTCACTTACGCCAACATTGATAATTTCGACCCCAGAGCGTCCTCGCCGCCAGTGGAGGAGCGGTCGGACCTGGATCGCTGGATACTGTCTCGGCTCCAAGGCATTATTCAGGGGGTCGACCAGGCTTTAGATGGCTATGATCCCACAGATGGGGCGCGTCAGATTCAGGCCTTTGTGGATGACCTCTCCAACTGGTACGTGAGGCGGAGCCGGCGCCGCTTTTGGAAAAGCGAGAACGACGCCGATAAGGCCGCTGCCTACTTCACCCTCTCCGAATGCTTGGTGACTTTGGCCAAGCTATTGGCCCCCTTCACTCCCTTTGTGGCTGAGGAGATGTACCAGAACCTGGTGCGCTCCGTATCTCCGGAGGCGACGGAAAGTGTTCATTTGGCCCAATTTCCCGAGGCTAACCTTGTTCTACGAGATGAAGCCTTGGAGACAGGCATGGGGTTAGTTATGAATGTAGTAAGCTTAGGCAGGGCGGGCAGAAGCCCATCAGTCACAATTGGGGTCACCAACTTGGGGACGGGGGCCAGTCAGGTTACCGATTTTCCGTTACGCCCCGAAAGAATCAAAGTGCGGCAGCCCCTCGCTAAGGTGCTTGTCAAGGTGGATACTTCAAGTGAGCGCAAGGCACTGTCTGATCAGATCTCCCAGGTTCTGGAGGAGCTCAACGTGAAAGAGTTGGCCTTTATTGACGACTTGGCGCCTTTTGAACAGGTCATCCAAGAAAAAGGGCTCAGCATTGAGAGCAGCTTCCGGTTGGCCGTTCCGGACTACTATATAGCAAAAGAGGGCAATTACTGGGTCGTCTTAGACACTCGCCTCACCCCAGAACTGGAGGACGAAGGCCGGGCTCGGGAGCTGGTGCATCGGATTCAGGGTATGCGCCGGGCCGCAGGCTTTGATATCGCCGACCGCATTCGCACCTATTATTGGGAAGAGGGCGATAACCTTGTGCAGGTTGTACAGCGCTTTGAGGACTACATTAAGCGAGAAACCCTCTCTCTAGAAGTGTTGCATCAGACTCCCCCCAAAGATTCTTATACAGAAAGTCACCGCCTCGAAAGGCATCAGGTCGTTCTGGGGGTAAAGAAGGTATAGCGAAAGTCCCAGCGTTATGGGTTTGTGCCACTAGTCTAGCTCTACTAAACAAAAAGGGGGCTTTTTGATTAGAAGGAGAAGGGTATCCAATATATACTTCGGTTGGTGGACGGCTCTAACTGCGGGTCTACTCAACCTCTGGGGATTTGGCTTCCAGGCCTACGGATTTTCCGCCTTATTTAAACCTATTGCTGCCGAACTTGGGATCGGCCGAGCCGTGACATCGGTGGCCGCCAGCATAGGCAGGTTCGAGGGTGGGTTTGAGGCACCTTTGTCAGGGTGGATCACCGATAGGTGGGGGCCGAGGTGGATAGTTCTTTTTGGGGTCTTTTTTATTGGTCTGGGCCTCATGTTAATGAAATTCATAAATTCCGTCTGGAGTTTTTATATCGTCTGGGGGCTCATTGTGGGGACAGGGGTTAATAGTGCTCTGGCCATCCCCTTGGACGTGGCTATAGCCAACTGGTTCGTAAAAAAGAGAGGCGCCGCTCTAAGCATCAAATGGCTGTTTTCCGGCCTCTCTGGGGTGTTAGTACTGCCTCTTGTTGCCTGGCTTATTTCGACTGTAGGCTGGCGCACGACTTGCTTTATGGGCGGAATCGTTATGTGGGTTGTTGGCCTACCTCTGGTTTGGTTTTTTGTGAAGCAACGGCGACCCGAGTATTATGGCTTGCTTCCCGATGGGGCTTCATTAAAAGAGGAAGGACCAGATCCTGTCCAGATGGTAGAGCGAGGGGTGCAGTATGCCGCCGAGGCACAGGAGATGGAGTTCACCCTCAAGCAAGCCATAAGGACGTCTGCCTATTGGCTAATGATTATGGGCTTCGCCGCCCAGAACCTAGTCGTGGGGTTTATCACCGTACATCTCATTCCCTTTTTGACCGATTTCGGCATTGACCCCCTTAAGGCCGCGGGAATGATGTCTATTTGGGTGGGGGCTAGTATACCAGGGAGGTTAATGGGCGGACTCTTTTCCGACCGCGTACCCAAAAACTATTTGCGATTTTTTGTGGGTGGGATAAATCTGATGCGGGCTTTAGCCTTTACCATTTTCCTAGGGTATCAGACCATATCCGTAGTGTACGTCTTGCTGATTCTTGACGGCCTGGGCCACGGGTCAGGCCTGCCGTTAAACTCGTTGATGAGAGCTCGTTATTTTGGACGGAAAAGCCTGGGTTCTATTCAGGGGACTTCGCAATTGATCATGACGCCAATAAGCGTTATTGCCCCTGTATATGCTGGCTGGATCTACGATACCACTGGCAGCTATATAACCGCTTTTGTGATATTCACGGTAGTGCTCTTTGCCTCTGTGGCTATTTTTGCCTTCGCCCGTCCTCCTAAACTGCCAGCCCACGTCCCTGAGGTAAGCGAGAAATACAGCCTTGGTTAGTTTATGTACCACCGTACCTACTAAGGTGTTTTTGTTTTAGCTGCGGGGGAACTCCTCCAAGGTTAGGGAAACGGTTTGTTCCTTGCTATTGCGCACGAAGGTTACGTTCACCTTATCGCCTATCTTCCGCTTGCGGATGATATCCTGTAATTGACGCATATCGGCTATTTTGGTGCCCTCGAAGCCGGTGATCACATCGCCGGCCTGCATGCCGGCCTTGTCCGCTGGCCCTGCCCGCTGCACTCCTCGCACTAGCACGCCCTCTTTTACCGATAACTTCAACTGGTCGGCTAAAATTGGGTTAAGATCCTGGCCTTGGATCCCGATCCAGGGCCAGATCACCCGGCCATTGGCCACCAGTTGTTCTAACACCGGCTGGGCAGTGGCCGTGCTCACGGCGAAGCCGATGCCGGTGCCTCCAGTCTCAATGGCGGTATTAATGCCTACCACCTCTCCCGCCAAGTTGACTAGTGGTCCACCGCTGTTGCCAGGGTTAATGGCGGCATCGGTTTGAATCAGGTCGTTGAGGACTACGTTATTGGGCTCACTTATGGATCGATCCAAGGCTCCTACCACGCCAGCCGTCACGGTGGGTCCCCCCGGTAAATTGAAGGCATTGCCAATGGCAATCACCCAGTCTCCGATACGCAGGTTATCGGAATTGCCAAAGTGGGCGGTAGGTAGATTATCCGCAGATATTTTGATAACCGCTAAATCGGTGGCAGGATCCCGCCCCACCACGCTGGCATCAAAGCTGCGGCCATCGGAGAGGTTGACACTTATTTGACGTGCCCCCTCTACCACGTGGTTGTTGGTTAAGATATAGCCTTTAGAGTCAAAAATGACCCCTGAGCCCGCTCCCTCCTCTGGAACCGGCTGCAAGAAGAAGTTAGTAGTTAGCGTCTGAACCACGATGGATACCACGGCCGGCCGCACCTTTTCTGCTACATCGGTTATGGAGGGAAGGGTGACCACTGGGCTGGGGGCTGGGGTCGAGACGGCTGTAGCGGCCGTCGTAGGCGTGGGGGTTGCCCCTGGGGAACGGCTGCATGAGGCCAGCACCAAAATACCGAGAAACAGGGCAGCAAAGGCAGCAAGGCGCTTCATTGATTTATACTCCCTTCATTAAAAAGTAATTTCTTCTGAAAAGTAACGCGGGTAATTGATACTCGCTTTTATTTAAAACGTAATTTACCCAAAAAAGTTATTTGACTGGGCGGAACTTAGGGTTTGGTCTTGCCCTCTTCCAGAGAGGAGGCCTGCGTAAGATCGCCCTCCGAAGTGACAGAGACACGTCTAGGATAAAGGGCCATGACCTTGGGGTAGTGGGCGGATAGCTCGGCCCCAAAGAGGAGCACATTGGCTGAGAGATAAGCCCAGGTGAGGAAGGCGACCACTACTCCTACCGAGCCATATACAACGTTATAAAGGGCAAATGTTTGCAGGTACCAAGCAAAGCCGTTTTTGATAACCTCGAAGCCAACTGTGGCCGCTAAGGCACCTGGCCAAATATCTCCCCAGCGTACTTTGGCGTTAGGGACAAATCTATAAAGAAGGAGAAAGGTAACAAACGTAATGGCTAACGGCATGAGAATACTGAAGGCGCTCCAAAGATTAGCGCCAACAAGAAAAGGCGCCCCGGGGATGTCCATAGTGAGCCGACGTAAGTATCTGGCCAAGCCGGTGGCTATGATGGATAACACAAAAAGGGTTCCAACTCCCGCCATCATGCCCAAATCCGTAAGTTTCTGCAGAAAGAAGGAGCCTTTGGGAGTGGTTCCCCAAACCACGTTTATAGCCCTCCTAATGGCTGAGAAAACCCCCAAGGAAATCCATATTAAGCCTATAGTGGCCACCAAACCGGTGGCCTCCCTGGTCTGAACGATGCCATGTATGGTACTGGCTATAAAATCCTTGGAGCCTGGCATCAGGTTGCTTATACTAGTAACCAGATCCTCTTCCACTGTGCCCCTTCCCACTATGAAGCCCAGAATAGAGATCAGCGCCAGGGCTAAAGGGAATATGGAAAGGAGGATATAATAGGAAATGGAGGCCGCCCAATGGATACAGTTATGCTCTATGAAGCCTTTAATGGTTCCCTTGAGGAGGGCATATAGCCTCTTCGTCCACAACACGGTCTCTCCTCTCGGGTTTTCTTCCCCTAGACTGATTGTAGTCCTCCCTTGTTATCTCTGTCAAGGAACCACTTCTTCCTCATCTCGCCATCTCTTTAGCCGCTCGGCTACCTTTGATTCATGGCCCTGGTCGCTGGGTTCGTAATAGCGCCTACCTTTCAAAGCCGGGGGCAAGTTTTCTTGCTTCACGAAGTGGCCAGGATAGTTATGGGCGTATTTATAACCCTTGCCGTAGCCCAACCCTCGCATGAGGCGGGTGACGGGGTTCCGCAGATGCAGCGGAACTGGGTCGTTACGCGTTTTTTCCACATCCTCCTTGGCCCGCATATAGGCCTGGTAGACGGAGTTGCTTTTGGGGGCGGTGGATAAATAGACAACAGCCTCGGCTAGGGCCTGGAAGGCTTCGGGCATGCCCACGAAGTGGGC
>JACQTR010000218.1 GCA_016210705.1 Chloroflexota bacterium
CACTATAATAGGCCCAGACAGAAAATTTCTCAAAACCAATCGCGTCTTCCAAGACATGCTGGGCTATACCGAGGATGAACTTCAGGCCGTAGACTTTACCAGCGTAACCCATCCTGATTACGCAGAATCTGGCCAGAGAATATTCGAACAATTGCGCCTAGGAACCCTTACCCACCACCGTAGAGAAAAGCGCTATATCCGAAAAGACGGCTCCCTCACGTGGGCCGATATGGCGGCCTCCGCGGTGCGCGATTCCAACGGAAAGTTACAATACTGTATAGCCGTGGTCGCGGACATAGCTGAACGCAAACGTGCGGAAGAGGAGCTCAAGCAAACTCTGGAGAACTTGCAAAGGGTCATGAACGGAATCACCAATGCCATGGGAGTTATAGTAGAAGCTAGAGATCCTTACACCGCGGGACACCAAAGACGAGTGACCCAGCTAGCCTATGCTTTAGCCCAAGAGATAGGCCTTCCCCCAAAACAGCTAGAGGCGATTCAGGTGGCTGGTATCTTGCATGACATCGGCAAGATATGCGTCCCAGCCGAGATTCTTAGCAAGCCGGGCAAAATTAGCGAACCGGAGTTCGCCCTTATTAAGAACCACCCCCAAATGGGTTACGACATATTAAAGGGGATAGAATTTCCCGGGCCCGTTGCCCAAGCAGTTAAGCAGCACCATGAGAGGCTGGACGGCTCTGGCTATCCCGACGGCCTTCGAGGCGAAGAGATCATCCTAGAGGCCAGGATTTTGGGGGTGTCTGATGTGGTTGAGGCCATGTCCTCTCACCGTCCCTACCGACCTGCTTTGGGCGTGGCTAATGCATTAGAGGAGATCTCACAAAAAAGGGCTATCCTTTATGACCCAGGCGTGGTAGATGCCTGCTTGAGGCTCTTTATGGATAAAGGGTTCCAGTTTAACTAAGCTATAGGTAAAGTACGAATACTATAACCTCCTTCACCTTTTGCTTCCTCTCTATTACCTCCATAACCCGCGTCCCTAATTCCTCACCCCAATAGCCCATTCGGGCTAACCCGCAGTGGTGATTGTCAATCCCTGAGGCCATGGGTGTATCCTTAGGTACGCTGAGATTATCCTCAAGGACAAAACTCATGAATGTCAGCAGGGCAGTAGGGCAAGAAAGGGAGCCCTTCCCATTGCCCTTGACATAGACCCAAAAAATTAGGAGGTGACTGAATGGCTGTTGAGAAAGCGATGGCATCGGCCAGTTTAGCTGAGGTAGTAGACCGTATCCTCGACAAAGGAGTGGTAATAGACGCCTGGGTGCGCGTCAGCCTCGTGGGCATCGAGATCCTGGCCATAGAGGCCAGGGTGGTAGTGGCTGGCGTGGATACCTTCCTAAAGTATGCTGAGGCCGTGGGGCTCACAGCGGCCGCAGCCTAGATCAATATCAAGAGCGCCTGGGGGTGGCCACGCCAAAGCCAGATACGCGCAATCGGGCTCCCTGGCCGGGCCAATTTGAGACGAATCGTCTTAATGGTCTGGAAAAGCGCTGTCGGGACGTTCTAGGTGTGGTCACCCCAAAGGCAGGAGGAGGAATAAGTTGCCAACCCGAGAAGAAATACAAAGTTTGGCCCAAGGGATCATTAGCTCCTATGAAAATAGGATCGGAGATATGAAGCAACTTCGAGAGACAGTTAAGCTTGGTTTGAAAGATTTTCAAAACTCTAGAGTAGCTATTGGCAGGGAGCTCAGAGCCGAATTGACGAAAAATACTACTGACCTAAAGCAAGAGGTCAGTACCCAACTCAGCAGCTTCAACAATGCTCATGCTGCCATGAGCAAAGAAATGAAGGCAGAGTTGGCCAAAGGGGTTGCCGACCTCCATCGTGATGTGATGGCGATACTTAAAGGCTTTGACACAGAGCTTAGAGAAACGGGTACTGAGCTGGCCGAGGGCCGACAGGCGTGGCGGGAACTGGCAGCCACCATGCATGCCAAACGAGGGAGGCCAATAATAGAGGCTAAGCCACCGACAGCAGCGCCACCTGTGATTGAGGCCTTGGGCGAAGAGATGAATGTTAGCCCAGAAATCACCGCCCTCCAAAATCGGGTCTTTGTCTACTTGGCCCATCACCCCGAAGGCACCAGAATGGCCGAGCTAGAGCAAGAATTTGGGCTGGCTCGTATCCAAATGGCGAGACTGATCAGGAACCTGATAGACGAAAACAAGATCGAAAAACGGGATTTTCTCTATTTCCCTATTTAAAGCGATAGGGTCTAGGGCAGCTACGCGGCACCGCGTCTGGGAGACAAATTTCATCAAATCTTTTTTATTGAAACCTCAGGCGGTAGAAATAGAAGGAGTTACATGGTGGTGAGTCATACAGCGATAGAAACGGAAGATACCTTATTGGAGCCTCACCCTCTGCCCAATTTTGTAGAAACCCCCTTCGTCAAGGGAATCGTAGACCGGGCGCTAACTTATATGTTAGCTGGCTTTCCCATCCACTTCAGGGGAGCCTCAGGGACAGGAAAAACAACCCTTGCCCTCCACGTGGCCAGCAAGCTTGGCCGCCCCGTGGTGATGATACACGGAGACGAAGAATTTAGCACCTCTGACCTAGTAGGTGGGGAATACGGCTATAGGATGAGAAAGGTGATAGATAACTTCATCCACTCAGTTCTCAAGACCGAGGAAGATATAAGCCGCAGGTGGGTGGATAATCGACTAACTGTAGCCTGTAAATATGGTTTTACTCTGGTCTACGACGAGTTCACTCGCTCCCGCCCTGAAGCCAACAATGTCCTCCTCTCCGTACTCCAAGAGAATCTGCTAGACCTACCCGCAGCTAGGGAGGGAGAGGGGTATCTTAAGGTACATCCCAACTTCACCGCCATTTTCACTAGCAACCCAGAGGAATACGCCGGCGTCTTTCGCAGCCAGGATGCCCTACGCGACCGCATGGTTACTTTAGACCTAGAGCATTTCGACGAGGAAACCGAAGTGGCCATAACAGAGGCAAAGTCAGGGCTGGAACGAAGCGATGCCGAGAAAATTGTGCGCATTGTTCGCGGCTTAAGAGAATCGGCAGTTTGCGAGTTTGCCCCCACTATCCGAAGCTGCCTAATGGTGGCTAAAGCTCTTAAGGTACAAAATGGTTGGGTGGAATCCAATAACGGCTTATTTAGACAACTATGCTACGACATATTGGCTTCGGGATCCACTAGGGTGGGCAGCATCGCCCAGACCACCAGGGTGAAAGAGATGCTGGATCGGTTTATCCTCGAATATTGCTGAGGAGGGCTCCCCAATGCGACAGGAATTAAGGCCAAAAGAACAAAAGTGCCAAAGATGTGGCAAGAACTTCCCCAACTTTATGCGGCTTCAACACCATTTAGCCGCCGAACATGTCCCCTACACCCTGAAGGACATATGCACCATGCGCGATGTTCCTCACAGCAATTTTTTGCAGCGCCCTCGATCCTAGGGTAAACGGTGATAGCCATGAAGGATGTTACCGAAATCAAGAGCTTAAGCGATATAAGAACAGCCGCCAGCCATCACATTGCCTCTAAACCACCTTTAAAAGGAAGTACTCATCTTGACCTGTATTTACTTGACAAAGAAAAACAGAGGCTGGAGAAAGAACGGTCGCGCCTGGAACAGAGACAGAGACGAATCCAAGAACGCCTAACAGAAATTCACCAAGCCATGGATAAACTGGATGAAGCAGCTCAACAAGAGAAGAGTGCCCGGCGGAGCGTCCCAGCGAAGTCTCCAATAGGTCAAGAAGAAGCATCGAGGAAACGCCACCAGGGATGTCGTTGGAGAAAGGTGGCTATTAGCTACTGAGCCACTTCTATAAATAAGCAAAGGTGGCCCCAGATAATGAGAAAGAACAAGGAGAGGGATGAAAATAACGCCGAAATGCGAACAGTTGGTGCTTTTACTTCATCAGCCTCGACAGAGACAGGGGCGAGATTTGATCAGAAGGGTGGCCATCGGCAACTTTGTCAAGCGTCTCATGGCCGCCGAACGGGCCAGGTTCACAGACGGGAAGGCTATCGACCATAATATTGAGTCGTTTGTTCGGAGCAGAAGGCTATGGAGAACAAGTACATCTACGGAATTATAGATGGTGCTCGTCAGATTGATTTTGCCATTACCGGATTAGGCGACCACGGCCCGGTACATGTCATCGCTAATCACGGCCTTGGCTGCATGTTGAGCGATTTTCCTGACGAAGAATTCGCTGCTATGACAAAAGAAGAGCTTGTCCGGCACCTTCTGGTTCATCAGATGGTTGTAGAACATGCCATGAGAAATGGAGCGGTTCTGCCGGCAAAGTTCGGCACCATCCTTGGCACCTCCCAAGAGGTGCACGACCTCCTTTCCCAGGGCCATTCGCAGTTTATTAACGCCTTGTCCTGGGCCGAGGACAAGGTAGAAGTAGAGGTGGCAGCTACCTGGGACAAGGAACTGGTATTGCGAGAGATCAGCACCGAGCCAAAGATCGCCCAGGCTAGGGAGGATATGGCTAATCAGTATAAGCATGGGGAGCCTTCCTTGGAGGAGCGCGTCCACTTGGGACAGATGGTGAAGGCCTCCTTAGACCGGCGCCGGGCCAGCTATCGGGAGTGGATGGTAAACTTCCTCAAGCCCGCAACCATGGATGTTCAGCCTAACCATTGCCTTAGCGACGAGTTGGTGATGAATGTAGCCTTCCTGGTACAGAAGACGAGACTAGAGGGATTTGATAGGCGCGTGAAAGAGTTAAATGACCTTTTTCAGAACCAGATTAACTTCCGCATCATCGGTCCGTTGCCCCCTTATTCCTTTGCCACCGTAGAGGTGACTAGGTTGAGTCAGGAGCGGATAGAGGAGGCCAAACAGCTCCTTAACCTAGGCGAGGTTCTATCCGAGTACGAGGTCAGAAAGGCATACCGCCACCTAGCCGCCGAAAACCACCCTGATCGCAAGCCTGGAGACGAGCTAGCGAAAATACAGTTCGCCAAACTTCGTCGGGCGTCGGACTTGCTTATCGCCTGCTGTGCCAACTTAGAAGGCAGTTGGTTGATCAACATAAGACGCCAAAAAACTGACGAGATCCAAAATTTGTACAGCGCAGAGTTCGAATATGCGCTGCCAAAAGGAAGTGGCTGAACTGGGGAAATACCTTTATTGCATCATCCGTTGCCAGCAAGATCGCACCTTTAATGAAGCAGGGATAAACGATAACGGTGGCTCAATTTATACCATATCCTATCGAGGTCTTGCCGCCGTTGTCAGCGATACCCCAGTGAAGCGATATGAAAGCACCCGCCAAAACATGATGGCCCATGAAAGAGTCCTGGAGAGGGTAATGAAGGAATTTACTATCCTTCCTGTAAGGTTCGGAACCGTAGCCGATTCTGCCTCTCTCACTCAAGATATCCATAGACTACTGGAAAACCGCTCTGAGGAGCTACACCAGCTACTAGAGAGCGTGGATGGCAAGGTGGAGTTGGGCCTCAAAGCCTTCTGGCGCAATGAAAAGGCCATCTTTGAGGAGATCATCGCCGAAAACGCCACTATCAAAAGGCTTCGCGATTCCCTCTCCGGCAAGACGCCTGAGGCCACCCACTTTGACCGGATACGCCTAGGGGAGATGGTGAAAAAGGCACTGAATGACAAACGGGCCAAAGAAGCCACCAAAATATTGCTTCTCCTCCGCCCGATTGCCCACAACGTCCGAGAAAACCAGGTAGTGGTTGACAGTATGGTGGTGAACGCCGCCTTCCTGATCGGAAAAAACAGAGAGGCGGAATTCGACCAAGCGGTGAGCAATATGAATGAGGCACTTGGTGAACGAATAGCTATCAAATATACGGGGCCCGCCCCTCCCTACAATTTCGTAAATATCGTGGTGAACTGGCAAAGCTAAGGTGGAGGAAAAACATGGGCTTACTTTTCCATTTGCTTACCTCACCAATATTAGGCCCAATAAGGGGTGTCCACTGGCTAGCCCAGAAAGCCCGTGAAGAGGCTGAACGCCAGTATCTGGATATGGATGGAATAGGAGGTGAGCTTTTGAAGCTGCAAGCCCGCCACAATCTGGGTGAGATCAACAATGAAGACTATGACGAACAAGAAACGGCCCTGGTAGAGCGCCTAAACGCCATTCTGGAGGCGAGGGCTCAACGAGGTTGAAAGGGGAAGGAGGACACACCATGGTTACCAAAGAACTAGCGGAACGGGCCAAGAGTCAGTTAGCTGATGTTACAGGCCTCAGACCTATAACAGTTACCGGGGTTTTCAAGGACGAACAGGGGTGGCATATCGCTTTGGATATGTTGGAGATGTCTCGAATCCCGCCTGCCACCGACGTCCTGGGTGATTATGAGGCACTCTTGGATGAAACCGGCAACATGCTGAGGTTTGAGCGAAGGCGAAGCCGTCTGCGCGGCGAACCTATGGAAGGTAACGGAAAATTATAGCAAGGGAGGAAACATCCCATGGCATTGCCAGCAGAGTGGGATACGCCCGGCACCTTAGCCGACGTTATTGACCGAGTCCTCGATAAAGGCCTGGTTATCAACGCCGATATTGCCGTCTCTGTGGCCGGCATTGAGCTTCTAGGTATCAAAATAAGGGCCACCCTGGCATCATTGGAAACAGCGGCCAGGTACGGCCTTGAGCTGCCTTCGGGAACCAGGGCTGAAACACCAGCCTGGCAAGAAGCCATGGTCGACAAAGAATCATGCCCCCATTGCGCCAAGCGGGTGGCGGTAGAAGAGCTGCTGAGTGAAGGCTGTCCCTGGTGCGGCTGGCTCAGCGCCAGAGCCAATAAGGCCAAGGCCGTACCCTCCGGCAATGGGCATCAAGCGGAGGAAATCCCTTGGTTAGAGGCTAGATAGGAGGCTCCATGGACAAAAGAAAAAAGGATTCAGACCTATCTGACATCATCGGCGGCACCCTTAACATCTTCGGCCTCAAAATAGACCTGACCAAGCTCCTTTCCTCACCAGACGAGATAAAGGATCGGCTGGAGGAGCTCAGAGAAAAGCTGAAAGAGGCTGGTGGTCAAGAGGTATTGGGCGATGAGGAGTGGAGTCAAGGGAAGCTAAGCATTCAGGGACATCTGAGGACACATGGCATCTTAGGAGAAAGAGAATACCATATAGGAACCAGTGGACCAACAAGCACCAGGAGAGGCCGAGCAAGGACCCCAGAGCCAACCGAATCGGTAGAGCCACCGGTTGACGTTTTTCATGAGGCTGAGGAGGTCGTGGTGGTAGCGGAGGTCCCCGGCGTGGCTTTGGCAGACTTGGAGCTAGAAGTTCAAAAGGATGTTCTTTCCTTGGCCACAAAACCCACAGCTCCCAGAAGCTACCGGAAGAAGATCGAGCTAGGTTCACCAGTGGATGGGAACAGCCTTAAAGCAGAGTGTAGAAACGGGATCCTGGAAATTCACCTCCGCAAAAGTACCCTTTAGAAAGGTCTCCAGGCCGTAGTGGTTAATATTGACGAGCGAGGCCTCAAGTACGGGGTGTTGGGGCTGGTAATCGCCCTGGTGGAGATAATAAGGGATGCCCTCAACCTCCAGGCGATGAGGCGGATGGAGGGCGGTAGCCTCACTGAGGAAGAAATTGAAAGGCTCGGCCAGGCCCTCATGGACCTCGACGCCGCCATCGAGGAGATAAAAGAGGAGCAGGGAATCAGGGAGTCCGTAAAATCGGTAAGGGACGGCCTCGATGAAATGGTGGACGATATACTGGACAGGATGATAAACCCCCAAAGATGGTTAGTGACTGAGCCAAGGAGCTGAATTGGCCACAACCGAGGTTGCTTCAAGAACTGAAACTTCCGCCAAAGAAGAAGGCAGATACCTTTATTGTGTCGCCGGTGCTGGAGAAAAAGTGAACTTGGGAGAAATCGGCATCGCGGGTAACAAAGTCTATACTGTCCCCCATGAAGATATTTGCGCCATAGTTCATAATTGTTCAATCGAGCCCTACCAATCCCATGACCAAGAATTGGCAAAATCATGGGTAATAGCTCATCACAAGGTAGTTGACACTGCTTGGAAGAGATGGGGCACCGCGCTCCCTTTAAGCTTTAACACCATTATCAGTAGAGACAGTAAGAGCAACGCTGAGCAAAACATACAGGATTGGCTTAAACAAAAGTATGAAACGCTCAAAAGGCAAATCGCGAGAGTGAAAGGGAAGGCCGAGTACGGGGTACAGGTTTTTTGGGATCCCAAGGTGCTCGCCCAAACTCTCGCGGCGACAAGCCCAGAATTCAGAAAGCTGGAGGAGGAAATCAAAACCAAGTCCAGAGGCCTAGCCCATATGTACCGGCAGAAGTTGGAGAACCTCATAAAGGGCGAAATGGAAATTAAGGCCGAGGAGTGGTTCAACGATTTTTATCGCCGCATCCGAAAAAATGCTGATGAAATCCGAGTGGATAAAACAAAACTGGCAGAGCAAGGCTTACATATGCTCCTAAATCTCTCCTGTCTAGTTAGCGAGGGTAACTACCCTCGCTTGGTAAATGAACTGGACGCGATCAACCAGTTGGAGGGCTTTTCGGTAAGTTTAACAGGGCCCTGGCCCCCTTATAGCTTTGTTGGAATCGCCTGATAGAGGTGTTTATGGAGCCGATCCGACCTTGCCACGCTACCCTGGTCGACCTATTAGATAGAGTCTTGGACAAGGGGCTCGTAATCCAGGCAGACCTAATCATCTCCGTGGCCGGCGTTCCTCTAATTGGAGTTAACATCAGGGCCGTACTGGCGGGAATAGAAACCATGCTGGAGTACGGGCTGATGCGAGACTGGGACGAAGGTATGCGGGCCGGGGAACTGGGATATAGGGTATCTCCTGGGGCTTCCCGAATTATCAAAAACAACGCCCCTGTTGTGGCGCTATCCAAGTACTAGGAAGGCGGGGATAAAAGTGGCCAGGGCCATCGGGATTGACCTGGGGACAACCTACACGGTAGTAGCCACCATTGAAGAGGGACGGGCCAAAATCATACCCAATGCAGCGGGTCAGCGGCTCACTCCCTCAGTCGTTGCTTTCACCCAAGAGGAGAAGGTTTTGGTGGGTCATCTAGCCAAAAGACAGGCCACCACTAATCCCCAGGGAACGGTTTTCTCCATCAAAAGGCATATGGGCTCCAATTACAAGGTGAAGATCGGCAACAGTACCTATACGCCTCAGGAGATCTCCGCCTTGATCCTGCAGAAGGTCAGGAGAGACGCTGAGGCATATCTGGGGCAGGGTATAGACAAAGCGGTTATCACGGTGCCTGCCTACTTTAACGACCGCCAGCGCCAAGCGATGAAAGAGGCGGGTATCATGGCCGGTTTGGACGTGATCCGAGTCATTAGCGAGCCGACTGCCGCTGCCCTGGCTTACGGCCTTGACCGAGAGGACATCCACACGGTGCTGGTCTGGGACCTGGGCGGTGGCACCTTCGATGTCTCCATCCTTGAGCTAGGGGAGGGCATTTTTGAGGTCAAGGCCGTAAGCGGCAATACCTGGTTGGGTGGGGATGATTATGATCAGCACCTGATGGAATACTTAGCAGAGAAATATAGGGAGACCCACGGTATCATCTTCCCCAAGAAGGGAGGGAACTGGCAACGGCTGAGGGAAGCCGCAGAGAGAGCCAAAATAGACCTTTCCCAAAGAGCATCAACCTCCATCTGTCTGACACTTCTAAAAGGAGATGTGGGGCCCTCCATTCCTCTGGAGGCAACTTTGACCAGGGAAAGGTTCCAGGAGCTGACCCGAGACCTAACGGAGAAAATGATCCCTCCCACCCGCCAGGCCCTGGCCGACGCCGGGCTGGGGCCCCGC
>JACQTR010000216.1 GCA_016210705.1 Chloroflexota bacterium
CTGATGGCCTTCCTCGATACCCACTCCCAGGTGGGCTTGGTAACAGCCAAACTCCTCAACCCCGATGGCAGTCTCCAACACAGCGCCTTTCGCTTCCCAACCCTGTGGATGAGCTTTCTCGATTTTTTCCCAATGCACTATCTAGTGGTCAACTCCCGCCTCAATGGCCGCTACCCTTTTCATTATTACCAGCAGCCCTTCTCTATTGATCATCCCTTAGGAGCATGCATGATGGTGCGCCGGGAGGTGGTGGAGACGGTAGGGCCCCTCAGCGAGGACTTTTTTATCTATTGTGAGGAGATCGACTGGTGTTGGCGCATCAAGCAGAATGGCTGGCTCATCTATTGCCAACCGGAGGCCGAGATAATCCACTACGGGGGTCAGAGTACCGCCCAATCACGAAATAGCATGTTCGTAGAACTGCACAAAAGCCGCTTCCTCCTCTTTGACAAGTACTATACACCTTACTTCAAAGCCATAGCCAAAGCCGTCGTAGGCCTGGGCTTGATGAAAGAAACACTCAAGGCCTGGTCGGCTTACCACTACGGAGAGTTGACGCGGTCTCAGTGGCAAGAAAAGCTGCGTGCCTATAGAAACATCATGAGGCTCATAACAGGCCATGGTTAGGCTTTCAGCCATTGTCATCACTAAAAACGAGCAGGAACATATCCAAGGCTGTTTGGAAAGCGTGACCTGGGCCGATGAGATGATAGTTTTAGATTCTTTTAGTCAGGATAACACCGTGACATTGAGTGGCAAGTTCACCCCCCAGGTCTACCAGCGGTCATTTACCACCTTTCCCCAGCAGCGGAATGCGGCCTTGGCCCTGGCTAGAGGCGATTGGGTTCTTTTCCTGGACGCTGACGAGCGAGTAACCCCATCTTTGGCAGTGGAGATACAGGCCATCCTGGCTTCTCCTGCTTATCCGGGCTACTGGGTTCCCCGACGCAATATCATCCTCAATAAATGGATACGCCACGCAGGCTGGTTCCCCGACTATCAACTGCGCCTCTTTCGCCGGGAGCTAGGGCGCTACGACGAGGGCCAGGAAGTCCACGAACGGGTTCTATTGGAAGGCCCCGCCGGCCATCTAGAGAACCCGCTCCTACATTACAACTACCAATCTTTCGGCCAAATCTTCCACCGCCAAAGCCTTTATGCCCCTTATGAGGCACGTAGCCTCTTTAACCACGGCATCCGAGCCAAACCTCACCACCTCCTCCTCCAACCCCTGCGCCAATTTCGTCGTCGTTACATCCAATGGCAAGGCTATAAGGATGGCAGCCATGGCCTCTTCCTTTCCCTGTTAATGGCCTGGTACGACCTCATGGTTTGGACTATGCTCGCCAAAATGGCCAAGCCCCATTGACAGGGAAATCCTAATGGTATAAGGTAACCCATGCTTATCCCCAACTCCTGCCGGAGGCGAATCTATGAGAAAGATGACCGAAGACAACCTTAAAAATGCCTTCGCTGGTGAGAGCCAAGCCCACATGAGATACCTCATCTTCGCCGATAAGGCAGCGCGGGAAGGCAAGCCCAATATAGCTCGCCTTTTCCAAGCCATCGCCTATGCCGAAGAGGTTCACGCTACCAACCATTATCGAGCCTTGGGTAACATCCGAGGCACCCCTGAAAATATAGAGGTATGCATCGCCGGGGAGACTTACGAAATTGAGGAGATGTACCCATCTTATCATGCCGTAGCCCAACTCCAAGGAGAAAAGGCCGCCGAGAGGAGCACGGCCTGGGCCTTAGAAGCAGAAAAAATCCACGCCTCCTTGTATACCAAAGCCAAGCTGGCAACGGCCAAGAAAGAAGACCTAAACATAGGTCACATTTACATTTGCGAGGTTTGCGGCCATACCGCAGAAGATAGCGCGCCCGAGGTGTGCCCGGTTTGTGGATCCAACAAGCTGAGGTTCCGCGAGTTTTAATTCTAAAAAAGAAAGGAGAGTACCATGAGTAACGACAAAACTATACAGGCCCTCAATGAGGATCGGGCTAGAGAGTTGGCGGCCATCATGCAGTACATGGGCCACCATTACGAGGCCGAGGGCATGGAGAGCCCCGCCATCATCGATATGTTCAAGAAGACGGCCATAGACGAGATGAGACACGCCGAAAGCCTGGCGGAGAGGATCGTCTATTTGGGAGGCGAGCCCACCTACAAGCCCGACAACGTTCTCAAAGGGGGCGACCTCAAGAAAATGGTTCAGGATGACCTGGCCACGGAAAACTTCGCCATCAGCCAATATAAGGAACACATTAAGCTTTGCTCCGAGGCCGGAGATTCCACAACTCGCAAGATGCTTGAGGAGATTTTAGCCCAAGAAGAGGGTCATGCCGATAACTGGAAGACGGTTCTGGGGATCAGATAACGCTACTATTTCAAGTCGAGTGAGTATCCTTCAGGGGGTGGTAGACTCGGGTTAGTCTATCACCCCCACTTAATTAGAGGCAAAACCATGAAAAGGTAGGAATGCACTGTTTGTGGCTACATCCACTATGGTGAGAATCCTCCTTCACGCTGCCCCGCATGTGGTGCCCCTCGCTTTGCCTTCGAGCTGGTGGAAAAGGAGTAAATTCGTGGCCGTCCGGATATAAGTAAAAAGGATGTGCTATCAAGAGAGAGCCTGATACTCCTGATGAAGGAGGAGGGCGTCCTCCTCCAGGTTGGGACTCTCGCAAATGACCACACCGCCTGCTCCATAATCCTTTAGGGCGCGCACAAACTCCCGATAGCGAAAGTCCGAATCCTTGAAGTTCAGATGGGCTATCTCTCCACCTCGTCCATAACGGATCCCGGAAACGTGGCAGTGTAAGTTCTCCGCCCCAGTCCTGCCCAAGGCTTCTTCCACCTGATGGAGCATGGCCATAAACTCGTCGTAGCTGTTAAATCGGCCGGTTCGAGCGTGCCAATGGGCGATGTCAATACAAGGAGCCAATCCCTCCACCTCCGTGCTCAACCGTAGCAACTCTTCCAAGGTTCCAAACTGGGTGTGCTTACCCATGACTTCAGGGCGTAGAGTTAGCTGGTTGCCCTCCGCCCGCAGCTCTTGAACTATCTCCTCCAGATGTTTTTTCACCCGATCGTAAACCGCAGCGGGCGGATCATCCAAATAAAAAGCAGCGTGAAAGACTACATTGGTGACGCCACAAAGGGCCCCTACCCGGGCCGTCGTCAATATCCTTTGCCGACTGGCCAAAACCTTATCTGGTTCATGAGAATTGAGGTTGATGGCATAAGGACCGTGAGCGCTGAGGTGGATGCCCTCTCTTGTGGCCTCCTGGCGAACGGCGGCCGCAGTAGCCGCGCCCATGCCTACGCGGCGCACAAACTCTACCTCCATACATCCCAAGCCCAACTCTGCAACGCGCTTTACCCCCTCCACGGTAGAGGCGGAGCGGGCGCTGTGGGGAGTACCTGCAGGCCCAAAACACACCATTTTTGGTTCCCACCCTTTGAAATATCTTGCCCATATTATACTCTAATCGCACCTTAATATTGAGTAAACTGTTACGAGGCGTTTTTTAGAAGTTAATACCCCGTTTTATATACCTTTAAGGCCTTGCACAATAAGTCCTCAATTTAGGTTACTTTTTGTGCAAGTGTGTTTTCTGCACAAAAAGTCGGTTCAACCCCCAGTTCATACATGGACGCAATGACCACACAGATATTGTGGGCCAAGACCTTGCAGAGCAACTCATTGACCTGAGCCGTCCTAGTCTTGCTTCTCAGATAGTCCCCAAACTTGCCCTTAATCATGGCAAAGGTAGCCTCTACGTTAGACCGCTTGTGGTAATGGGCCATGAAGGTCTCATAGTGCCAGGAATATAGCCGATAGACCTTACCCCAAACCGAATCCCGCTTGGGAAGAGCGGTGTTGCGCTTGAAAGGGATGTAAGGCATACCGCCCACTTTATCTACCACTTCGAGATTAGCCTTGCTGGAATAAGCCTTGTCCGCCGAAACTTCGGCGATGCGGAAATGGCGGGCGGTGTCTTCCACCAGGGAGGGAAGGCGCTGCCCGTCATGGTCATACCTATCACTGATCTCCACCGCCGTTACGATGTTGGTACGGACACCGCACATTATGTGGGCCTTCAGCCAATCACGGCGTGTTTGAAAGCTAGGGCGGTAGTTCATATCCCGCCAACTTACACTCCCAGGAGTGCCAAAGCCAGAGGAGTCAACGGCAAAGTCCTCTTCAATCTCTTTTAGGGGTAAGCTGCTAGCCGTAATTAGTTCATTGAATACTGGCGTTAGTTCCGGCATTTCCAAGTAGTTGAAAATAGAATTAAAGTGGGGAGCCTTGGAGATATAACCCTTAGCCTGAGCATCCCTTAAATCGCTAATGAAACGTCTGCCCGATACCGTAGAATAAACTTTGAAGGTGGTGCTAAAGACCATGTCCGCCATAGGTAGCCTAGGGCGTCCAAATGTGGAAGGTGGTTCTGGGACACCTTGGCAAAGGTCATGTAGCAAGGCCATGAAGTGAGACTTTTCGTTGGTCTGGGCAGCGTTATAGGCTGGCCAGTCTGGGGAGATGATTCTTACGGTCTTAGTTTCCGTAACCGTCCCGTCTGGCTTGCGCTCTCTTTGCAAGGTGAATTCAACTGCCCAGATGTGCTTGCATTTGAGATGCCTAAATTCGTGGTCTGGACAAGTGCAAGTTTCCCCGTTGACGATGTAGGCTTTGCCGTTTGATTGAGAGGGCACAAACCATTGGCCACCCTGCCTCTTCAGCTTCGTAAGTGCTGCTATCTCTAATCCTCTTTGCTCACGCTCGTTCATTTCTAACCTCGATGATATATACTCTCATAGTATATTATCATAGACGTAGAGCAATGTCAACCCCTTGACTGTATTATTTGATAAGGATATACTAAAATATATGAGACTAGGTAAGAGTGAGGTGAACTCATGGCAAAGGTGAAAATTACCCTTGAGGGCTACAAGTGTGAACGCTGTGGCCACGAATGGGTACCACGTGACATAAGCCAAGAGCCTAAAGTATGTCCGAAGTGTAAAAGCCCGTATTGGAACACCAAACGCCGTAGAGTAACTATGTCCGTAGGAGCAAGCTGATATGGTTGATGACAATAACGAATGGGATGACAATGGCAACAGGAGACCACTAGACCCCCACCAAGAGCGTTTTGAGAAATGGGATGAAGATATATTGGAAATTAAGGATAGTATCAGTGAATTAACGGAGACCCTTGATGCACAAAAGAATATATTCCTAGAACTAGAGCGATATATAGCAGCCATAGACCTTAATCTCTTTCTACACTGGGCACAGGAACAGTTATATGGACAATACCCACTATCTCCTACCACTAACGCCGACCTAGCTTTGCGTGTGAATGAATGTATTGACTATCTTCGTACAACATGTGCACGCTGTGATGAACGTATTAAGACTTCTAAGGCTCCCCGTGCTGATGTTGAGGACTGGAAGAACGCATGTCGCTGGCATTGCCAGCAGAAGGTGGTTCCTTTCGGTATTTAAGAACCATCTTGATAGCCTCTAACCCCAGGGGCACTGGTCGTTGTTTTAGATATGCATCGAGCATCCGCTCAGCTTCTTCCTGTGCAAGGTGACGGATTCTATGTTCTTCTTCGGAACTAAAAAGTTTCATTTTCCCTACCCTCTCCAATGTTACTTTTTGTGCAACTCATCGACTTTTTGTGCAAGGCCTACCTTTAATTTTAATTTGCCAAACCTATTGAC
>JACQTR010000017.1 GCA_016210705.1 Chloroflexota bacterium
GAGTAAAGCAGCGCATTGAACTACGAAGTTAGCGGCATCCTTACCCTATAAAAAGGCCCAAAGTATGTTGAGCAACCCAGCGAGGTTCAAAGCCTATTTTAAATGGGCACTTCCACCGATATTGTAGTGCCCTTGCCTTGGGCACTCTCGATGGTCAAGAATCCCCCAACTAGCTGGGCGCGCTCTCGCATGCCCAATAGCCCCAAACGGCCCTCGGCGGCACCTTCTACCCAATTAGAAGGAATCTCAAATCCGCGCCCGTTGTCTGACACGGTTATGTTCACCCTATCCTCCCCCAGGGACACGCTGACGACCACCTCGGTGGCTTGAGCATGCTTAGCAATGTTATTTAAAGCTTCTTGAACTATGCGAAACAGGGCCAGCTCCACTTCTGGAGGTAGGCGTCTTTTTTCACCAGTTATCTCTATATAAGGAGCTACGTTAGTTAACTCTCGAACGCGGTCGCCCAGCCACTCTAAAGCTGGGATAAGGCCCAGATCGTCCAAAAGGGAAGGACGTAGGTCTTGACTGAAGCGTCTTACACCCTCTAACGAGTTGTTGGCCAACTCCCTTAACTCCTCTAATTGGGTGCGGAGATCAGGGGATGGACGTTTTTTACCCGCTGAGAGAAGATCGAGGTGCCGCGATAGGATGACCAGGGTCTGGGCGGTATCATCGTGGAGCTCACGAGCGATGCGTCTACGTTCATCCTCTTGCGCCTTGGTAACAGCCCTAACATAACGGCGCAGGCTCTCCTGAGCTCGCCGTTGCTCGGTAACGTCCCGTAGCACTAGCTGCAACGTGGCGTGATCTACCTCAGGGCCAACCCGAACCACAGAAACCTCTACTGTCCTACTGAGGCCATCTTTCCGCCTAAGCTCCTCTTCCTTAGGTTGCCCCATCGTAGATGAGGTGGTCAAAATAGGAGCTACTAAGTCAGGGGAGAACAAAACAGTAATATTCGTTCCCAGAAGTTCTTCACGGTTATAGCCAGTCAAAGCGCAAGCGGCATCATTGGCAATGGTTATATTACCGCCTTCATCGAGAAGAAAAATGGCATCGCTGGACTTCTCTAAAAGGGTACGGTACATACCAAGGGTTTCCGTCTCCCGTTGGAACAACTGTGCGTTGTGTACCGCTACGGCCACATCATGGCCTATGGCGGTGAGGAGGCCCCTATCATCTCCCTTCAAGCGGCGGGGGCTCAGCAAAACAACTCCCAGGCTTCCCAACACTTGATCCCGAGACCGGAGGGGGACCATAAAGACCGTAATCGAGCCTTTGGCTTTACCATTCCCCAGCCATGCCTCCTCATCTAGGTTTTCGCAAAGGCATGCCTTCTCCGATTTAATCATCACACTATCTCGACATTCCTTTAAAGCCCTTCCCTCCGCGCCTTCGAATCGGGGAGGTGCCATACCCTGATGGGCCGCTAACACCGGGTGATCGGGATCATTATCCACTAGAGAAATCCATACCCCGTCTACGGCTAGGACTTTAGTTACTTGGTCTAGTGCTCTTTGTAGAATCTCCCGAAGATCCAGGGATTCAGAAGTAGCACTAGCAATAGCATTAAGGGCGCTTAGAGAACGTCTTTGCCATCGCTGCCGATCTGACTGCCAGCCAATGAGGGCCCCCACCATGACCAGCGCTGCCAGCTCCACCAATTCGGTGACCTGTCCATAGAATCCGTGGTACAAAAGGATATGAGGGGCTATTGACAACACTGTCAAAAAAGACAAAACCAGCGCCGCCCGCAGACCATAAAAGACGGCCTCGTAGGCTATGGGCACAAAGTAGAGACTCACGGAAGTGCCCATATAGATGGGGTCAATAAACCACAAATGGGCAGCGGTATTGGCAGCAACCATCCCGTAGGCTATAAGGCGTCTCCCCATTTGGAGCCAGTGCCAAAAAGAAGTCACGGCCAACCTCTTTGCGTCAAATTAGCGGGGGTGTAATTAGCCTTGATAGTTGTTAGTGGACGTCGTTTAATTTGATCAAGCCCCGGCGCATGGCCCAAATCACGGCTTCGGTACGGGAACCCACATTCAGCTTGCCAAAGATATTGCCAAAATGGGACTGTACAGTGCGTACGCTCACCGTAAGAGCGGTGGAAATCTCTTTATTACTCATCCCTTGCCCGGCTAGCCGGAGAACTTCTAACTCGCGACGGGTTAAACCATGATCCGTTTCTTCCCCCGTCTTACCAGGAGCATGGGTGAGGCGATGTAACACCTTCCGGGCCACAGTAGGATGAAGCACCGATTCTCCGTCTCGTACCGCCCTAATTGCCTCCACTAATTCGCTACCGCGAACGTTCTTGAGAAGATAACCAGCAGCCCCAGCCTCCAAAACGGCGAAGACATAGGCATCATCGTCATAAGCACTAAGGGCAAGGACTGCTATGGAAGGGAACAAGGCCTTTAGCCTCTGCGTAGCTTCAACACCTCCGACCTTGGGCATAGCCATATCCAAAACCACCATGTCCGGCTCTAGCTCCCGCACCCGTTGGATGAGCTCCTCGCCATCGCTGGCCTCTCCCACCACTTCGATGTCGGGTTCCCGCTCTAGGATACGTCGCGTCCCCTCCCGCACCATAGCGTGGTCATCAGCAAGAACCACCCGCACTTTCTTCATTTCAGGCTCCTCTGCTAAAGCATTATACATCTTCTCATCCAAATCCATCAAGTTCTGTTGGTTTTTATTGGCATGAATAGTCATTTAACCTCTCCTATTTTCTCTTATTTCTATCCTTTTCATACTAAGTTGCTACCTCCAAAAACATCCGCTCTTTTAGCATATTTGGTGCAAAAAATAACCAATTATTTAAGCCCGTTAATAGGCCTTTTACTACGTCTTATATAGCGAAAAAAGCAGATGTCAGTTTCCACAACTCGTCCTAAAATGTGATGTGAAAAGGTGAACAATTTTAGCTTACCTTTAAGTAAGATTAATGGAGTCATAGCGAAAAATTATAGCCATTGAGGAGGAGAAAATGAGTTCGCTAAAAAAGACCCTTTGGGTAGCTGGCCTGGGTACGGTCTTAGGCCTGTCGCTCCTATATCTGGGGGGATGTGGGAGCAAAGAAAAGGAGATAACCCCAACCAACCAGCCAATAGCTACAGCCACACCCACTACCGGAAGCCAAAGTACAACCCCCACCCCAGCAACAGGAAATCCCACCTCTTCGGCAGTCTCCGGGAAGGCCCTCTTTGATGCCCAATGTGGTGGCTGCCATCCCCTCCCCGACGCTGCGGATTATACGAAACGCCCCGCCATCTTTGAAAACATGCTCAAGTACGTGAGCGTGACCGAGACCGAGAAACAGTCCATTTTGAACTTCCTCCAGGGCAAGCCCTGACCGTTTAACAGGTTTCTAACATTCAGCTCTGGAGTTTTAATGCGTTTCTTAGGCATTGGGTGATAAATTTAACAAAACTACGCTATGTCCTTACGGAAATAGCGTATGTGTAAGGGGGTGAGAGCAAGGCAAATAAGCAAGGTTCCCTAGTTTCCGTCAGGAGGGCTTATTTTGATTTGGGGAAAGGAGCAGACTGTGTGAAAAAGAAAATTGGTATATTTGGTATGTTAGTGGTAGCAGCGCTTCTGGCTTTTGTAGGTTGGTGGAATACGGTGGCCGGGGCCTCAGAAACTACTAACGCCACGGTAAAGGTAGAGGTGACAGCGGGCAGAAACGATAACAGCATCGCCTATCAAGTTACACTGATCAACAATACATCCGCCACCATCGGCCCCTTATACATTGCCGCCGACGTACCCAGCGGCACCAAGTTCGGTTCTGCCACTGCTACCCCTTCAGGTAGCTGGTTCAAAGGCGTGGAAGGGAACTCCGCGATATGGTTAAGTAACGGAGTGCCGGCCAAAAGTAAGCTGGGCCCCTTTACTTATAAGGTCACTGCTACCACCACTGCGGTGGGTACCGCTCACGCCTGGATCCACTGGACAGGGCCAACTGATGGCACCGCTGTATCAGCCAATGTTAGTGCCGATTATCAGCTTATAAAAGTGCGGGGCGTGAACACTCGGGTAGACCACGAGAAGTACCCCGCCGGCAAGGTAGCATTAACTACCACCGCTGGTAAAGGCCATCAGGAGGACGAGATCGTAACCTCAGGCCTGCCTAATGTCGGAGTCGGCGATTACGTCTATCTAGAAGGTGCCAACCAAGACAGTTTGGAAAACAGCATTACCGGTTGGCAGTGGAACCTATTAGACAAGCCCGAGGGTTCACAAGCGGCTCTAGAAGGGGCCGATACTCAGACCCCACGCTTCCTGACCGATAGGGTAGGAGAGTACGTGGTCCGTTTAGTGACCACCAACGAGAAAGGCCAGAGTGCCAGCAGTGCTATAACCGTTACCGCCGGGACGTACGCTGGTGTTAGCCTATGCGCCTCCTGCCACGACGGCAGCCTAGCCGAGGATATGGTTAGCAAATGGGCTGAGACGGGCCACGGCACCAAGTTCGAAACAACCTATTCGTCCTACACCCCAGAGCGTGACTACTGCATTCGCTGCCATACCGTAGGCTACAACGAGACGGCCAATAATGGCGGCATGGACGATGCAGCCCGTGCCTCGGGGTGGGATCCTGCCAAAAATGGCAGCGTTTTGGCCTGGCTGAAAAAGGGCGGCAAGACCATCGAAGATGTGAAGGCCGACCCCAACATGGCTTCCAAAATCAATATTCAGTGCGAGAACTGCCATGGTCCTGGGGCTACTGCCCATACCGAGACGAAGAGCTACGATCCCGCCGTCTGCGGTCAGTGCCATCCCCAGCCATCCCAATGGCAGTACGCTGGCCACGCCAAGATTGACCCCCATATGGCCACCAACCCATCTTGCGCCAAGTGCCATACAGGGCAGGGGTATGTGGAGGTCAACATCAAGGGCAAGGAGGCCATCTTCCCTGACGCAGCTACGGCAGCTAAGCCGGCCAACATTCCGTCTCTAGAGCAGCAGTCGGGCATCTCCTGTGCCGCTTGCCACGATTCCCACTCCTTCACTCATCCCGAGGAAGGCAAATCCAAACAATTGAGGACTGAGGGGGAGGTCAAGACTGCCATGGGGTGGAGCACTGATGCTGGGGTGGCTGCTACCTGTGTTAAGTGCCACGCCAACAATCGGACGCCCGCAAACCTGGCCGACTTCATCGCCGGCACCCGCACCCGGGGCACCCACGAGAATACTCAGGCCGATGTCTTCTACGGCAAGGGCTACTACGACTACGGCGGGGCTATCAAGGTCACCAACTCAGCTCACACCACTCTGGCCAAGGATGCCTGCGTCACCTGCCACATGGCGGCCCAGCCTAAAGTAGATAACGTGACGGTGGACAGCGTGGGCGGCCATAGCTTCAACATGGAGGCCGAGTGGAAGGGCAAAGAGGTGGAGAACACCGGTGCCTGCGCCGCTTGCCATGGAACGACGACTACCTTCAACAGGCCAGCAGCCGGCGATTATGACGGCGATGGCAAAATGGAGGGAGTGCAAGACGAGGTAAAGGGTCTGCTGGCTCTCATTGCCGCCAAACTACCAAAGGATGCCGAGGGCAACGTCCTAGAATCCACCTGGACCACTGCCAATAGCACCGATGCTCAGCGAAAAGCGGCATGGAACTATCAGCTCATAGTTATCGACGGCAGCAACGGGATCCACAACACGTCCTTCACCGTGCAACTGCTGCAACAAACCTACAAGCAGTTAACGGATACAGATGTCCCCGGAGCTACCCTGAGATAGGGGTAAATGCCCCAATAACTTTGCCCTCCTAACATCCCTAACCTATGAGGGGCCCCCTCAGCGGGGGCCCCTTGCATTATGGCGACCATACCAGGGATCGGTTTCATATGATAAAATACGGCACATGTTATGCTAGTAATTGTTCTAGATGATGCAAAGGAGAAGCCTTGTGAGTGAAAATAACCGCCAGCCAAGCCCTCTAGGGAATAATCCTATCGATTTAGCTTCCCAAAGAGGCATTGGGGACCTCAATGAAATAGTTGATAGCTTGCCATCTCGCCAGCAGAGGCTTTTCCAGCGAATTTTTCGGGTTTCAGCAGCCACAGGAGTCCTACGGGCACCAGAGGAAATGCGACCTTGGATCGTGAACAATGTCGGCTCTCTGGAGTCAGTACAAAACCAAAAAATTGTACGAGTAACCAACCTAGTAACCCAGGAAGAAACTCTTTTTAACAATCTGCGATCCAAGCGCCCTTTAAAAGGAACAAAGCAGGTTGACATCGAGTCAGAGATAGCACAGGGCAAGGGGGATAGCTTGTGCAATCCCTTTACTGAAACCCCCGAAGATGCCTTTGGCCGAGTCAAAGGCAATTATTGTGTTACCGGCAGCAATTTGGCTAAATACGATGGTTTTCACGGCTTGGTGATCTTTGATGAACATCATCCCCTTCATTTCGATGGGGAACGGGTCAGCGACTACCTGGACACGGGATTACGCTGGGCAGAAGAGGCCTACGCCCTGGACCCCGCTGCCAAGTACTATTTTTTTATGTGGAATTGTTTGTGGCGGGCAGGCGCATCTTTGGTACATGGACACGCCCAAATCATGGTGGGACGAGATGTCCACTATGCCAAGATTGAAGGGTTACGCCGTTCCGCCCTTGTCTATCGCTCTCAATATGGAACCAACTACTTCCATGACCTCTATCAAATCCACGTCTCGGTCGGTTGCGCTTTCGAAAAAGAAAAAACTAAGGTCATTGCCTATCTGACGCCCCTAAAAGAGAAAGAGGTCATGGTCATAAGTGACCAGCTTGATCCGGCATTTAAGAAGAATTTGTATGAGGTACTAGCAGCTTTCCGGGATGAGCTCGCCGTGACCTCCTTCAATCTGGCCCTCTACATGCCTCCTTTAGGCGACTCTGAGGAGAATTGGGAGGGCTTCCCCATAATAGCCCGGATTGTAGATCGGGGCTCCCTCAACAACAGGAACTCCGATATTGGAGCCATGGAGCTCTATGCTGCCAGCGTTGTCTCCAGCGATCCCTTCAACCTGATTAAGGTGTTGAAAGGTTATATGGGAGCCTAGCTTTTTCGACGCCCTTTGTATTGGAACCTTGTAGTAATGATTCACTTCTGAGACGACAGGCTGTGAAGATCAAATCCTTTGAGTTCAATCTTAGAGAACTAGCTGGGTCCATGGGCGACTTTGGCACCCTTCTCCCTTTGGCCGCAGGCTATATCGTGATTAACGGCCTCAATCCGGCAGGATTCCTGGTGATGATGGGTTTTGCCAACATTGCAACCGGCCTTGTCTACCGGTTACCCATGCCTATAGAGCCTATGAAGCTGTTGGCTGTGGCTGCCATCGCTCAACGCTGGTCGCCATCAATGGTATATGCATCGGGATTCGCCATGGGCGCCATTTGGATACTTTTTGCTGTAACTGGCCTTATGAGTTGGATTACAAGAGTTACTCCCAATTCCGTTGTCCGGGGTGTCCAGGTTGCCCTTGGGGTGCTCTTGGCTATCGAGGCTTTCAAAATGCTCTCGACTTGGTGGCTGTTGGGCATCGTTTCCATCATAATAGTGCTGGTGCTCCGGCAGAATCGCTATGCACCCGCCGCCATTGTGCTTATGGTAATGGGGGGTGCAATTATTCTCGTCAGAGGGCAATTTCGACAGATTGGCCTTCCTGGCTTTAGCATTCCACCAATAACAAGCTTTGGTCTTGGGGAAGCTTGGCAAACGTTATTTTTAGCTGGTTTTGCCCAAATTCCCCTTACTGCCACCAACGCCGTTATGGCCACGTCGTCGCTAATCAAAAAGTACTTTCCCAAACGACCCGTGAGCGAGCGACGGCTATCTTTAAATATGGGAATCATGAACCTGTTCCTTCCTTTTTTCGGTGGGATGCCAATGTGTCACGGGGCTGGGGGCCTGGCTGGACAATACTATTTTGGGGCACGAACAGGAGGGACGAACATCATTGAAGGGGTGATCGAAATATCAATGGGACTGTTTTTGGCCTCTTCTATCGCCACCCTATTTGCAGTATTTCCCACCGCCATTATCGGGGCTATGATGTTTCTGGTTGGCATAGAACTTACCAAGTTCGCCACAGATATTCGCTTGAACAAAGATCTGATCCCCATGGGAGCTACCATCAGTGTCGCTCTTATTACGAACATGGCTTATGGTTTTTTGGCTGGACTCGCAGCATACCATATGACACGATTTATATATAGAAAGCTGGGCCATTGCGAGTGTCATACCAAAGTAGTCAGCAACACAATATCTGCCTAGGACTTCTTTACCATTGTTTTAGGGTTTGGCCTAGCGTACAATATGATTAATTGTCTCGCCTCTCAACAAGGCTAAAGCTAATTATTACAAACGATGAAGATACTTTTTATGGCCGCCGAAGTTTCCCCTTTCGCTAAGGTGGGGGGACTGGCCGATGTCGCCGCCTCTCTCCCCAAGGCCTTGACCAAGCGGGGCCATGACGTAAGAGTAATAATGCCCAAATATAAGCTAATCAATGATCATAATTATAATTTAGTAACCTTACTAGATCATGTGTCTATTCCTTTTAACGGTCGCGACGAAACTGCATCTCTAAAAACTACTATGATGGCAACGGAAGTGCCCATTTATTTTATCCAGTGCCCCAAGTACTTTGATCGCAGAGAAGTTTATATAAATCCCGAGAATCCAGAGACCTTTGCCTTTTTCGGTCGGGCCGCCCTGGCCGTTCCCAAAGCGTTAGCTTGGCAACCAGACATAATCCATTGCAACGACTGGCACACAGCCTTAGCGCCTTACTGGCTAAAAAGCCTCTATTATGAGGATGATCTCTTCTACAAAAACACCGCCAGTGTGCTCACCATCCATAATCTCAGTTATCAAGGTATCTTCGAGCAGAAATTCGCCACCGCCATTGGATTAGCTGACAGATTTCTCCATGCCGCCATACCCGAAAGGAATGGGGCCTTCGATTTTCTCACCCAAGGCATCCTTTACGC
>JACQTR010000226.1 GCA_016210705.1 Chloroflexota bacterium
GAGCCACCGCCGCATAATAATGGGTATATAAAGCCAAAATCGCCGCCACCCCATAACCCACCCCCAGCCACCACCGGGGTTTTTCTAGCCATCGGTAGGCCAAGAACAAGGCCAAGGTGAGCAAGAAGGTAACCAGGCTATACATCCGTGGTATCCGAGAATAATAAACCAAAAAGGGGGAAATAGCCGCTAGTAGAGCGGCCGCGGTGCCTACCGGCCTACCGGCTACTCTATCCCCCAGCTTATAGACCATTGCCACGGTCAACACCCCAGGAAGTAAGGAGAGATAACGAATAGGCAGCTCGCCATCGCCGATAAGAGCGATCCAAAAGTGAAGGAGATAATAGTATAGAGGAGGGTGACCGTCTTGCAGCCTATCGGTGGCGATATCGGCTAGGCTGCGATGAGCAGCCCAAACACTGTAATTTTGGTCACCAAAGCTATGGAGCTGGCTCAGGCCAAAAACCCTCAGCCCGTAGGCCAAAAGCATTATGCCTAGGGGAGTCCAGAGCCATGCCCTCGCTACCCAGGCCCTAATAGTTGTCACCCCTCCCAGCCCTTATTTGCCTCAAGAGGGCCATATCATCCGGATCGAAGGTACGCAGCAAAATAAGTACCACCAGATAGATTAAGGCTGCCACGGCGATTATCAGCAAAACGTTAAGGCCACGTAAAGGCCAGAGCACAGTGCCCATGATAGCCGACGCCAGGACAGGGCGCCAAGACAAAGAGAAAAGGGGAACCTTCCCTAGATGGCGATGTACAGCATAAAAGAAGGGCACCATTAAAACTATCTCGCTCACAATAGTTACAGCCGCTGCCCCTTGGAATCCATAGCGGGGTATTATCAAAATATTAGCTGCCAGGTTGAAGCTAGCGCCCACGACGAAGGCAACGGTCAAAAAGCGCTGCTGATTCAAAGCAATAAGGAGATACTGGGTAACACTGTTCACATAGCTGAAGGGCAGAAACCAGATGAGGATGCGGATAGCGGTGATGGCGGGGTCATACTGGTGGCCAAAAAAGAAGGGAATAATCCTATCAGCAATGATGACAGTGCCCACAGTAATGGGCAAACTGACGATAAGGAGCACCTTTAATGCCCTGTTGTAGAAATGAGGGAGAGAGTCCCGTGCCGTTTCCGCATAGCGGGACATGATGGGGAAAATGGCCAGAGTGAAATATGCGGGGATAACATTCAAGCCATCGATGAATCTATAGGCCGTCGTATACCACCCCGTAGCGGCATCACCCTTCATAGGTTGGAGAAGCATGACATCCACCCTAAAAAAGATGGTACTCAGGAAATTATTGACCATAAGAGGAGCCGAGGCGGTCACCATCTCCTTCTCCAAGGTCGTATCCACTTCCAAAGCCGGTCGGAAAAAGATTCTGGTAACTAAAATATAAAATATAAGAGCGGTGATGGTAGTGACTACTATGGAGACCAAAGCCAATCCCACAATACCCCAACCAAGAAGGAGAACGGCGATACTTAATGAAACGCGAAGAAGAGCGGTTATAATGGCGATGACCGCCGGGTACTCCATCTTTTCGTTGGCGGTGAAAACGGAGCTGAGGGCACCAGCGATGGCGCTAGGGATCAGGCTCGCCCCAAAAAGTAAGACGGTAAAAGCAGTGTCCGAAGCCAGGCCAAAACGCAAGCGGTAGAGCCCCACCACCCCCAAGATCAAGGGTACGGAAACCAAGCAAAGTCCCAGGCGAAGGACTATGGTATTACTCAAATAGCGGTTACCTTGGGCCTTATCTTTGGCCACCTCACGAGTAAGAAGGGTCCCCAGCCCAAAATCAGTAAGGATCAGGAAATAGCCGATAAGCACCACAGCAAAAGCGTATTTGCCGACATTTTCAGGGCCCAAATAGCGAAGCATAAAGATGGCAAACCCAAACTCTATAACCCGATTAAGAAGCTGGGCCGCCATGGGAGTGATGCTATTTTTGACGATTCGCTGCGCCATCGAGGTTTCCCTGGTCTCGGAATAAAAGCGCCGCCAAACTAGGCCGACTAATCCCAGCAACACCAAGACTCCCCCAATGAAGCTTCCGTAGAGGCCGATCTTAAAGCTATCCGGCGAGTATCGGAAAACGACAGTTTGTTGGCCTGGCGATAAAGGCACTGCACGAAAGATATAGTTAGCCCTAAAAAGTGGTAGTTCCCTATCTCCAGCCTCAGCACGCCAGCCTGAGAAATAGGAATCGGCCAGGACCAAATAGCCCGCCTCGGGCATGTTCACCTCCACCGTCACCCGATTGGGCTCATAACGGGTGATATTGGCCTTAGAAAGCTGGCGGCCAGACCCAGGCAATGTAGGCTCGAGGCTAGCTCCCTCCACCACGATGGTGCGGCGGGGATCAAAGGAAGGGTCGCCCATAACAGCCAGGGCCTGAGCAGCATCAGTCGCCCGCACCTCGTTAAAGACTACAAAGGCCCGGGGCAAAACGCTCTCATTGCGATAGATATTCACCTCACCGTGGTAGACAAGGGTATATTCGGGTAGGTTCACCTCTTGTGTAGTGAGTACATATTTCACATTCATCAAATCTAGCAACGGAGAACCAAGAGAGCTGGCCTCAGTTAACCCATTGATCTGACTATAAAGGAGGCCCCGAGGCTCCTCCATAAGGCGCCAATAGTCCACGTAACGACGGAGGATGACAGTGTCGTAGCCACGTATGTCTTGAAGATGCCCCAGCATCCCTGAGTTTGGCCGCAGGCTATCGTCATTGAAAGTAGCGATGCGGTAAAGCTCAGGGTCATCTTCAAGAAAGGCAATTGCCTGGGGCGTGAGTTTCAAAAGGTTTGGGCTAGAAGCCGTATTGAAATTATAACCAAAGGCAAACAGATCTGCCACCACCAACCCTAGAGCCAAAGGAGGGAAGAGACGTCGAGCTCTTCCACGGCGCGTGGCTAAGAGAATTATCACTCCGCTGGCCAAAAGGAGGAGACCCAGGATAAATAAGTTACGAAATTGGTAGGAATAGAGTATGGCACCACTGAAAAAAGCCTGAGCCAAGGCCTGAGAGCGGCTCCTTATCTCTTCCACGAACTCCAAAGAGAATCCACTAAAAATCCGACTCAGCCCTAAGCCCCCTAATAAGAGAAGGCCAATAGCTACACTGCCACCACCGACAAAAGCTACTTTCTTTCCGTTTCGGCCTTGGTGCAGGGCTGAGGCCCCAAGACCGGCGAGTACCGCCAAAGAAACTGAGTAGGGTATGATCCAACGGAAGGGGGTATGGAGTTGTTGATAGCCAGGGACAGCATGGAAGAATAACCAATACAAGGGAGAGCCGAAGGCCAGGAGGAGGGAGAAAAGAGCATATAGGCCAAAGATTAGGGTGTATTTGTCACGGCGTAGAATAAGGGCCAGGCCCGCCAATAGTAGGGGCAGGATACCTAAGTAGGCCGTGCCCTCTACGTAGTTCTTGACCCCCCAGAAAGGATAACTCCGAGGGTTCCCTGCTACATCCGCCACCTGACCCACGGGGGTTTCTCGCCATCGCAGAATATCAAAGTAGCTATGATGGGTGGGATTGCCGAAGAAATCGGGCATAAGGAAGGCCAACAACTGCTTAACCGGAAGAGCCCAACCAATAACCTCGTGGTAGGTAACCAAGCCCGCTCGATAGTTCTCCCGGATAAGCTCGTAAAAGGGCACTAGCTGCGCTGAGGCAAGGGCAAAGCCCAAGACCACCATTGCCAAGAGAGAAAGACCTATTTTGAAGGTCGTGGCCCAGGATTGCCGCCGCCAAAGACGAATCAACAGGCGGCTGGTAGCATAAAAGAACAGCGTAAAAAGAACGTAGAAGCTCATTTCCATATGGCCAGCCAGAAGTTGGAGCCCCATAACCACCCCACCCACAATTACCCACAGCCAAGGGCTAAGGCTTTTACGCACCTTATCCCCTTCATAGCCTCGAATAATGAGCTCAACTATGGCCAAAAGGAGGGGAAGCCAAATAATAGCACTCACCACCATAGGCCAAAGGAAACTTACTACCAGGAAACCGCTAAAGGCAAAAACAACGGCCGATACCAAGGCTCCAAAACGGTCAGCGCCTAGAACCCTCACCAAGAAGTACATAAAAAGTCCGCCCAGAAACAGGTGGAGGGCAGTGAACCAGCCGTAGGCGGAATGGACAGGCATAATATAAAAGAGGATGCCTAAGGGATATAGGGCAGCGGATTGCCCGCCGGCCAGGAAGGGCATACCGCTAAATATATAGGGGTTCCAGAGGGGAAAGAAGCCCTGACGGTAGGATTCCCGTATAAAGCTCTTCCACGAGTAGTTTTGGAGGATTTGATCGGCGATAAGCTCGTTGTGGGGAGCAGATACGCCCATCTCGGCAGCATATGCCTTCCAAGGAGGAAAGGCATAAAGATCATCAGTAGGTAGAAGAGCCCGCCCGCCGAGGGTTACCCGACCCAGGAAAAGAAAGACCAGCAGAAAGAGGAAAAAGACGACAAGGAGATCGGGATGCCGAAGTCTTTTAACCACTCATCAGCCTTCATGTCGGTAGCGCCACTTCATCTGCCAGACTCGCCACCAGGCCTCCCACACGATCTTCAAGGACATTTTAGATTTTCCCGAGGTCCTATCGGTGAAAAAAATGGGAAGCTCGGCCACCCTATAGCCCTTCTTCTGACAGGCGTAGGCCACCTCCACTTGAAAGGCATAACCATCGCTCCGGATTTTACTTAGGTCTAATCCCTCCAAGGCCCGGCGGCTGAAACACTTAAAGCCGGCGGTGGCATCCCTAACCTGCAAACCGGTCACCCAACGGGCGTAGACATTGCCTCCCCAACTCAAAAATCTACGCCACCACCCCCAGTGGGGATCGACACGTCCTCCGGATACATAGCGAGAGCCGACCACTACATCGTAATCTCGCATACACTCTAGAAACTGGTGCAGGCACTCTGTGGGGTGGGAGAAATCGGTATCCATTTCTACTATAGCGTCGGCCCCCTGTTCCAAAGCCCATTTAAACCCTTGTAGATAGGCCGTGCCCAACCCTTTTTTGGCTTGCCGATGTATGACCTCCAAGCGACAAGGATATTTTACCTTCAACGCCTCGGCCACCTCGCCGGTGCCATCGGGGGAATTGTCGTCAACAACCAAGACCCTTAGATCGCTAATGCCCAGAGAGAAAAGACGCTCGACCATAGGGGGCAGGTTTTGAGCTTCATCATAGGTGGGCATAACCACCGTAACCTGCAATGCCTTGCCCACACCCTTTTCTAAAGATTAAAGGATTATACACAAATAAAGGGTGTGGGTCTAGCCGTGGTATCCTCGAGAATGAGAGATTAGCTAACGCTGGGGTAAACCCAACTCTTCCCGTCCCTCGGGGCAGAGGGTGCAATAGAGGTCATTAGGGTCGCACTCAACGCACTCCAATTGCAGGGTGCTATGCTCGATGCTGTAGCATTGGTTGAGGAGCTGGTTAACGCTCTGAAGGATGCCACCACCCTCACTAACATAGAGGTCATCAATAACCAAATGGCAACTCAAGGCATGAAGTTGAGGGGTAATGCTCCAAACATGGAGATCGTGGACGTTCCTTACCCCTGGCACTAGGCTCATAGCCTCCACCATCTCCTTCATATCCAAGTGACCAGGAGTAGCCTCCAACACTATATTTACCCCCTCTTTTATAATCCGCCATGAGCCAAAGGCGATAAGAAGGGCAATGAAAAGGCTGATGAGAGGATCCACCACATACCAGGAGGTAAAGAAAATAATGATACCACCCAATATTACCCCCACCGAGGCTAGGGCATCCCCAGCCACATGGAGGAACGCACTATGAACGTTAAGATTGCGCCGTTCGTCTTTTTTCAATTGGAGAACTACCACCAAGTTGGCCAGAAAGCCTACAGAGGCTACCACGAACATCAAGCCGCTCCTCACCGGCTCCGGCTCCCGGAAACGACCATAAGCCTCATAGAGGATAATAGAGGCTATGAAAACAAGGCTGACGGCATTAATAAGGGCAATGAGAATGCCAACGCGGTGATAACCATAGGTCATACGGTGGTTGGCAGCTCGATCGGCCTGTCTCACCCCGAACCAGCTTAGTGTCAACGCCAACACATCGGTAAAGACGTGGCCGGCATCGCTGAGGAGTGCCAAACTGTTGGCCAGAAAGCCCCCCACCAACTCCGCTAGCAGGATAGCGGCCGTCAAAATCAGAGCAAATCTTAATTTATTTCCTAAAACGTTAGGAGCCTCCATGGCTTACCTCTATAAAACTATCTTTTTTGCCCATAATAAGCCGCTGATGC
>JACQTR010000219.1 GCA_016210705.1 Chloroflexota bacterium
CCATAACAGCAAAGAGACCCGGATGGATCTCTTTTTGAATTATAAGAAGATCCACCAAAGTCTCATGGATAACGGAATGTGTCCAGTGTCGTCTATGGTTCAAAAGCCCGCCAAAGGCGTTCTTCATAGCCCCGGTCAGGGTGGTAAAGACATGGGTCTTCATGGTGGGGAGATGGATTATGTTTTTGCCCACTAGAACATCGGGAATGCTAAAGCCGTGGGGAAATATCTTAGGCAGGGCCAGCAACTCTCTCTTAGGCTGATAGGGTACCCACTGCACTGGAGGCTCCTCCAGGTGCAGGCTAGGGAGGCCATATTTTTCCAAAACGCGATCGTGTTTATTGGCCCTCTCCCCTTGGTGGGCATCCACCACCACAGTGCCGTTATGAGTGGGAATAAGCTGCTGATAGCCATCTTCCATGAGGGTTTTGATGACCCCATCCAACTGCCAGGGGGTTGTAGAACAGGCAGGATAGAAGCGCTGCCAGGAGATATTGATTTTGAGTACTGTAGCCACATCCTTGGGGAGGTGTTTATCATAATCGGCCAGGAGCATGAGCCGAGCGATGTCCGCCAGCACCGTGTCGGGGCGGGTGTAGAGGACGGCAACTTTGCTTCGTTTAGGAGGTGAGGGACGATTATCCATGTTCCTCAGGACGCGGGTCATCCCTTAGCGTAGGTTGCTTTCTAGCCACAAGCCAATTCCTAAGAAGATCTCTTATCAGAGATCTTGCTTCTGATATAGACATAGGTTCCGACGGGGGTTTATATCTCTTGCTGGCATGACGTGCCTCAACGCCAAGCGCAGCTTGACTTTGCGCAGTCCCTCTGAAACGACTAAGTTCGGACTTCGTTGCCCAGCCGTTCCGAATAATGCGCCTGTCGTCCCTACCCGAATCGTCCCTTACGATTTCATATACCTTGTAAAGGCTAAACCAAGTACCATCGCGGAAAAAATGAAGGCAGTCTGCAACATCCCTCTCCTGCATAGCCAATGTAACCCAGGATTCCATTTCTGTCGGTTGTTGGGATAAATCCTCAGTGCCTTCAGAATTGACAGTTGTGAGCGTAGCACTCACTCTCGCCCGCGCAGTCAAGGTGGCGGCGAGATAAATGTAATTATGGCGTCTCCCATTCGGCTCAATCAGGGTGAGCGCATCAAATTCCACACCTTGAAACTTCGCAAAGGTAAGACTTGCGGCTCCATTTATGACTCGGATGAGTTCGGTTGCTTTGGCGCGCACATCATCAGCAGTCGTTAGCGAATTAAACCCCAACGACGTGAGGTAATAATAATCGTTTTCCTTTGCCACATTGAAACTAGGAGAACGAATTTCTGTGGCCAGGTCTTCAAGATCGAATTCTTCACCCTTTAGCCGAACAAGCCATTTTTTCATAATATGGCGCTTCTGTAACTATTGCAAGACTAGTACTGAACCCAATTCTTCCGCCCCACCACCTGCCGCACCTGCTGGGCAATATCTCCCGCCGTCAATCCGTGCTTCTTCAATAGCTCGTCCGGCTTTCCTGATTTGGCATAGGTGTCTTTGATGGCAACGAAGGCCAAAGGTACGGGGTGAGTCTGGCCTACCACTCGGGCCACAGCGCTCCCCAATCCCCCATGTTCAAAGTGCTCCTCAGCCACCACTATCGCTCCCGTCTCCGTGGCCGCTGCCCCAATAGCCCCTTCGTCTAAAGGTTTAAGGGTAGGCATGCTCAGCACTCGACAATCTATTCCCACCTCAGCTAGCCCTTTGGCCGCCTCCAAAGCTGGAGCCACCATAAGCCCAAGGGCTACAATAGTGGCCTCATGACCAGATCTGAGGGTTACCGCTTTACCTAAAGTGAAGCGGTAATCAGAGCCATAAATAGCAGGGCTGGCTGGGCGGCTACATCTTATATAGAAAGGACCATAGGTATTGGCTGCCACTCTCACCGCCTGAGCCGCCTCCTGAGCATCGGCGGGAACAATAATGGTAAAGCCGGGAAGAGATGCAACCAGGGCCAAGTCCTCTACAGCATGGTGAGAGGCGCCATCCTCACCCACAGTGATTCCGCCATGAGTGGCAACAATCTTCACATTAAGATGGGGCTGGGCAATGCTTACTCGGAGCTGGTCGAAACAGCGGCAGCTAGCAAACACAGAGAAGGTGCTGGCAAAAACAGTCTTCCCCGACGCGGCTAGGCCGGCGGCGATGCCCATCATGTTTTGCTCGGCAATGCCACAATCAAAAAAGCGTTCCGGAAACTCCTGAGCGAAGTAACGAGTCATAGTAGATTTAGCTAGGTCAGCATCCAAAACCACGATGTCTTTATTTTCTCTGCCCAGCTCCACCAGGGTTCGACCGTAGGACTCTCGAGTTGATATCATTGTCACCGTAGCCGCTTCCTCAGGCTAACTCCGCCAACGCCTTAGCCAACTCCCCTGAGTTAGGAGCCCGACCATGAAACTCCAGGTTGTTTTCCATAAAGCTAACGCCCTTACCTTTAACAGTATGAGCAATTATAACAGTAGGCTGGCCTATTATCCCCTGTACCGCCTCCAAAGCGCCCATGATTTGGGCCAAGTCGTGGCCATCCACTTCAGTAACCTGCCAACCGAAGGCCCGCCATTTGTCGGGTAGGGGTTCCAGGTTCATAATATCTCGGTTCCAACCATCCAGTTGCTGCTCGTTATGGTCCACAATGGCCGTCAGGTTATTTGCTTTGAAGTGAGCCGCCGCCATGGCCGCCTCCCAAACTTGCCCCTCATCACACTCGCCGTCGCCCAACAATACATACACTCGGTAGCCACGGTCATCGAGACGGCCGGCCAAAGCCATACCTAAGCCAAAGGAAAGCCCTTGGCCTAAGGAGCCGGCAGACATCTCCACCCCCGGGATCATCGTCATATCAGTGTGACCCTGGAGGCGGCTGGCCAACCGTCTCAGTGTAGAGAGCTCAGACACGGGGAAATAGCCTCTTTCCGCCAAAATGGCATAAAGTAGCGGGGCAGCATGGCCTTTACTGAGGACAAAGCGATCGCGATCTGACCAGTGTGGGTTGGCTGGGTCGTGGCGCAAGAATCTGAAGTAGAGGGCAGTGACAAGCTCCACCGCCGATAAGGAGCCACCAGGGTGACCACTACCTGCATTGGCAATCATCTTGACGATGTGACGACGCAGAGTCTTAGCCACTAGCTCCATCTCATCCACGCTGAAATTCAGGATTTTATCCCGAGACATAAAAGCCTCGGTCGATAAACTAGCTGCCGAGGCTGATGGAGAAACCTGTGAACTGGATTTAGATAAAGGCAACGAAAACCTCCCGCAATTCAAATTATACTTTAACCTCAACCTTAGTGTCTATAGATAATGCGTTGACATCGTCAATCAATTTAGCTATAATATTTAGAATTTTTGTCTAGAGCGAGTAGGTTTGGGAGTGCTTTTTGCGATTTTGTTAGTGTTTGACGCCTCTTATAGACTGCCCTCATATTATACCCATACATTACCTAATCTGATTGTTTCTAAAAAAAGCCGATTTCGAGAATGACCTTCTAGGTCCAACTGCCAATATCTCGCAAACCTAATGATGGAGGCACCCTATGGTTAGATTATCCCTTTTCCCCCAGGAACAAAAATTCTACGAGTTTTTTGAACAGGGTGCCGCCAACCTGGTGACCGCCAGCGATCTATTGGCAGAGCTGGTCAACAACTGGGAAAATGTAGAGGATAAGGTACAGCAAATCATTGAATGCGAACACGAAGGTGATAGTATTACCCACCAAATTATGGATCAACTCCACCGTACCTTTGTAACCCCAATTGATCGCGAAGACATTACCGCTTTGGCCCACTCCCTGGACGATGTCATGGATTTTATTGAGGGGGCTGCTCGGACCATGAGCATTTATAAGGTTTCCAGCCCCACTCTTGCCGCTCAAGAGCTGGCGGCTATCATAGTAAATGCAGCGAAAGAGGTCCATAAAGCTCTATCGTGTCTGCACCAACGCCGCCAATTAAAGAAAATCCTATCCAACTGCATCGAGCTTAACCGATTAGAAAATGAGGCTGATGAAGTGCTCCGTACCGGACTGGGCCGCCTTTTCGATGACAGCGCTAACATCGTCGATATCATTAAATGGCGAGAGATCTATGAGCAAATGGAAAGCGCCACCGACCGCTGCGAAGATATAGCCAATGTGCTAGAGGGCATTATCCTCAAGAATGCCTGATATATCCCCAATTCTGGCGCTAGTTCTCTTATTGGTGCTGGGCGCCGAATTTGTTAACGGTTGGACGGATGCTCCTAACGCCATCGCCACTGTCGTCTCTACTCGGGTTCTGTCCCCCCGGAAAGCAGTGCTAATGGCCGCGGTGCTAAATATGGCCGGCGCTTTCTCTGGGACAGCGGTGGCCACCACCATAGGCAAAGGTATTGTCAAACCAGAAGTCATTAATATCCAAACCGTAGGGATAGCTATGGTAACTATAATCCTATGGAGCACCTTAGCTTGGTATTTCGGCGGTTTGCCCACCAGCGAATCTCATGAACTGGTAGCAGCTCTGGCCGGAGCAGGGCTAGTAGTAGCCGGACCCTCTGTACTCATCGCGTCAGGATGGCAGAAGGTCGCCATCGGCCTCCTTTTCTCCACCTTCCTTGGTTTTCTAGGAGGACTATCCTTGATGGTTGCTTTGTTACGCCTTTTGTACCACCGTGGCCCAGCCACAGTGCGGGCGATATTTAGCCGCGCCCAGATCCTTTCCGCGGCCTTTATGGCCTATAGCCACGGCAGCAACGACGGCCAAAAATTTATGGGGGCCTTTTCTTTGGCGCTGTTCCTCAGCGGCATTCTATCGGAGTTCCGAATACCCATCTGGGTTATCCTACTCTGCGCCAGTACCATGGGATTGGGCACGGCTGTGGGGGGATGGCGCATTATCAGGACCATGGGGTTAAGGGTCACGCATTTGGAGCCGGTGCACGGCTTTGCCGCCGAAACGGCGGCAGCCTCGGCCATAGTGCTGGCCTCTCACCTGGGCATCCCTCTTAGTACAACTCACACTATCGGGACAGCTATAATGGGAGTCGGAGCCTCCCGCCGTATATCTGCCGTTCGTTGGGGAATAGCCAACGACATAGTCTTAACCTGGATCCTTACCTTCCCCGCCTGCGCAGCTATCGGCGCTCTGTTGGCCTTATCCTTAAAGCTATTTTAGCCAGGGGCTTCACCAGAATGATGCAGCAGATGAATAACTGCCCTTGCCAAAACCGACCGAGGAGGGTAACATGATAGGGAGCCCCTGTAGCTCAGTTGGACAGAGCACCAGCCTCCGGAGCTGGGGGCGAGCGTTCGAGTCGCTCCAGGGGTACCACATGGCAATTGGATTAGGCTCTCCCCAACTTGAATAGATGAGAAAAGCCAAACGTTCCCGAAGGTCAACCCCGGGCAGGGCCCAACGTATAGCCTCCAAGCGAAGTCAACGGTCTAAAGGCTATACCATCGTCCCCGCGAAACAAAAGCTTCCTTTCTTCATTAACAAGCGGCTTTTCTATATCATTGGCATAATTGCCTTAGTAGGCTCGTTGATTTTTGGATTCACACGGGCAACTCGACCTACCGCACAGCCCATTCCCATCACTTCTACATCCTCTAATTCAGTAGAGACACCCACTGTTATCCCAACCCCTACGCCATCGAACCCCGCCCCCTAGGGTACCGGGCTTGTCTCTTATTATTATCGCCCTTTTTGGCGGTATTTCAGCCTTTTTAGTTTATCGTCAGGGGATGCTTACCATCAGCGGTGTCTTGGCAGCCGCGGTCATGGGTCTTTTGGTATTGGGGTTAGGGGGATGGGTCTGGGGGCTGATACTGATCACATTTTTCCTTTCTTCAAACGCCCTTACCCGATACCAAAGGGCAAAAAAGGGTCGTTTAGCAGGCGAGCCCTACTTAGCAAGTCGTCGGGCTTTAAGCCAGACCTTAGCCAAAGGTATGGTAGGGACAGGGACAGCAGTAGCTTACTTTTTTAATTCTCAAGAGGTATTGTTTGCCGCCTTCCTGGGCGCCTTGGCTACCGCCAATGCCGACACCTGGGCCACCGAACTGGGGATGCTGAGTCCTCATCGGCCTCGGTTGCTCACTGCCGGGCGCCCGGTGCCAGCAGGAACCTCGGGAGCTATCACTGTTTTGGGATTGGCTGCCGCCGCCGCTGGGGCATTAGCCATTGGGGGCGTCGCCTTCCTTTTCCTTACTATCGAACATTCAGGGCCCGAGGGCTCATACTGGGTCCCTTATATTTCGCTGCTAACTGGTCTTAGTGGTGCTCTAGTTGATAGCTTGCTGGGAGCGACGGTACAAGCCTGCTTTTACTGCCCCCTTTGCCAAAAGGAATTTGAAACGAGGCGCCATACTCATCACGGCGCCCTTAAGTCCACCCGAGGTTGGCGCTGGCTGGATAATGACGGGGTCAATTTTGTCAGCACCCTGTGGGGGGCCTTAGTCGGGGTGTTGCTATACCAAGGATGGTATGGGTGAAGGAAGAGCGTTGTCCTGGAGGAATTGACCCATGGCCTCCTTTGGGAGTAAATTATAGGAACAAAGCGGGGCGTGGCGCAGTCTGGTAGCGCGCATGGTTTGGGACCATGAGGTCGGAGGTTCAAATCCTCTCGCCCCGACCAAATTAATTTAGAGCCAAACCCAGGCACGTTGAAAGGAGATTGACCATGACCAACCCTGGGCCTCAGTCCATGCGGTATAGCGTCGATGAAGTGTTGTCAGGGATGTTAGCCTCCATAACCCGGGACGACTTTACCGATGATATCGAGCGGTTAGGTGCTTTGTTTAAGGGTCTGTCTCAAGCTTACCCCCTACTGGCCCCCTATGCCGCTATCGCTGGCGAAACCGATTTCTCTGCTGTCCTAAGGGACGCCCTACAAAAGCTGGCTGACAAGAAGTGGTTACGGCACGAACCAGGACGCTATTTTCTAACCAAAGAGGGGCGAGCTGCCTGTGTTGGAAGTAAGAGAGTAATATTCAATGCTAGCGATATTGAGCAGTTAGAAGCAGCAGCTCGTTATTTAGACGCTCAAGTGGGCACATAAACCCGGAAGACAGGCAGGCCTTTTCTACGTGCCTATCGGTGTCTAGCTTCCTGAAGTGGATTGTGCGTGGCAGTATGGTAGCGCGCATGGTTTGGGACCATGA
>JACQTR010000221.1 GCA_016210705.1 Chloroflexota bacterium
ATGCACGTGGTCTTCCATGCCACCGATGCGATAGAGGTGGCTCTGATGGTTTTGGATAATGCCCGTGATATAAGCAAAGAGTTGTTCACGGCGGTCGGACGAAAGAACGCGCTCGCGATTCTTGGTGGAAAAAACGAGGTGATAGACGATTTGCGTGTAGGTGGACATCGTGCCGCGATTCTAGTTCAACCCCTTCGGGGTTGTACACCATTCCGACGTCGGCCCTCGGGTCCGGGGGTTTCACCCTCGGCTATTCACGTTGGTCGCCTGCGGCGTCCGCGCCCCTTCCGCGGCGGCTTCCTTGCCAATCCTGCGGCCGGAACGTAGAATCAAAGAATCGGGCCATGCGCGGGGCCCGCGAAAAGAAGCATGGGATATTTCTTTCAATACGCTCTCGGGAAGGTCATCGGGACGAAGAACGAGCGGGAGCTGAAGCGGCTGGGGGCGCGCCTCGGAGAGATCAACGCGCTCGAGCCCGAGATGGAGCAGCTTCCCGACGCGGAGTTTCCTCTCCGGACCGAGCAACTCAAGCAGCGGCGAGCGGACGGCGCGCCCCTGGAGGACATGCTGCCGGAGGCGTTCGCGCTGTGCCGCGAGGCCGGCCGGCGCACCCTCAACATGCGCCACTTCGACGTGCAATTGATCGGCGGGATGGTGCTGCACGAGGGCAAGATCGCCGAGATGAAAACCGGCGAAGGCAAAACTCTGGTAGCCACCCTTCCCATCTATCTAAACGCCCTCACCGGCCAAGGAGTGCACCTGGTAACCGTAAACGACTATTTGGCCAAAAGGGATACCCAATGGATGGGCGCTATTTACCATCTCTTGGGAATGAGCGTGGCTAGCATCCAGCATGAAGCGGCCTTCCTTTACGACCCTACTTACCCTGCGGAAGACCCTCGTTTCCAAAATCTGCGCCCTATCTCGCGACGCCAGGCCTATGAGGCCGATATAACCTACGGTACCAACAACGAGTTCGGTTTTGATTATCTCCGCGACAACATGGTGGTGGATTTGTCTCAATGCGTGCAACGCCCGCTTAACTATGCCATCGTTGACGAGGTAGATAACATCCTCATCGATGAGGCCCGAACCCCCCTTATCATCAGCGGACCAGCCCAGGAATCCACCCAGCTCTACAATACTTTTGCTCGCCTCGTCCCCCGTCTTCGCCCCGAGGAGGACTATACGGTGGATGAAAAGAGCCGCTCTGTATCCATAACCGAAGTCGGCATCGCCAAGGTGGAAAAGTGGTTGGCTTTACCAAACATATACGACCCCAGCCACTACCTCCTCACCCACTACCTGGAGAACGCCCTCCGAGCCCATGCCCTTCACAAAAGGGACCGCGACTACGTGGTCAAAGATGGACAGGTAATCATTGTCGACGAGTACACCGGCAGGCTTATGTTTGGCCGGCGCTACTCCGAAGGGCTTCACCAAGCTATCGAGGCCAAGGAAGGCGTCAGGATACAGCGGGAAAGCGTTACTCTGGCTACCATAACCCTCCAAAACTACTTCCGCCTCTACCAAAAACTGGCGGGAATGACGGGTACAGCCGCTACCGAAGCTGAAGAGCTCCATAAGATATATAAGCTGGAGGTGGTGGCCATCCCCACCAACAAATCTATGATCCGCACTGATTATTCTGATAAGGTACATAAGACGGAAGAGGCCAAGTTTCGGGCGGTAGTGAAGGAGATCGAGGAGCTACATGCCGAACAGCGGCCGGTTCTGGTGGGCACCGTCTCCATCGAGAAATCGGAGCATTTAAGTGGTCTCCTCCAGCGCAAGGGAATCCCTCACCAAATTCTTAACGCCAAGCACCATGAACAAGAGGCGGCCATTATCGCTCAGGCAGGCACACCAGGGGCGGTCACCATCGCCACCAACATGGCCGGTCGCGGTGTCGATATCATCCTAGGTGGTAACCCTCAGATCCTTATGCAGGAAATCTTGCGCAAAAATGGGTTAGATATCCTGACTGCCTCTCCAGAACAACAGGCAGAGGCTTTGGAAGAAGCGGAACGCACCCGCGAGAATTATCGCGCTCTGGTAGTTCGAGAGGAATACGACCCCAAGACGAAGCAGGTAGCACCTGTTGGTGGCCTCCACGTCCTGGGCACCGAGCGCCACGAGGCCAGGCGGATCGATAACCAGCTCCGCGGCCGTTCCGGACGTCAAGGAGATCCTGGGAGCTCACGCTTTTACGTCTCTTTGGAAGACGACCTCATGAGACGTTTCGGAGGCGACCGGATAAAAGGTTTTATGGACCGCTTCGGTCTGGACGAGGACCAACCTATCGAGAATAGCCTGGTCTCCAAGGCCATTGAAAGCGCCCAGACCAGAGTCGAAGGCCACAACTTCGACATCCGCAAGCATCTGTTGGATTATGACGATGTCATGAACAAGCAGAGGGAGCTCATTTACGACGAACGAAAGAAGATCTTAAGCGGGGCCGACCTTAAAGCCAATATCCAGGATATGATCCACGAAGAGGTTCAAGGTGTTCTTTCTCTCCACAAAGCCAATGAATCTAGCGAGGACGAGAATTTAGAGGGTCTCCTAACCGATCTTCGGGCTATATTGCCTCTGCCCTCCTCTTGGAACCCATCTTTCCTGAGTCAATTTGACAAAGAAGAGTTAGAAGATAAACTCCTCGATTATGCCGATTCCTTGTACCGGGAACGGGAACAGGAACTGAGTTCCGATAACATGAGGGTATTGGAACGCCTGGTCATGCTCCGCACTATAGATAATCTTTGGGTAGAGCACCTGACCACCATGGAGGATATGCGCCACAGCATAGGTCTTAGGGCCTACGGCCAAAGCGATCCCTTGGTGGCCTATAAGAAAGAAGCCCATAGTTTATTCCAAGACCTGTTAGATAATATCCGCCGTGATATAGCCCGCACTATTTATCATGTGGGTATCGCCAAGGAAGCCATGCCCCAACCTACCACTGCCCTTCGGGCCCATCGAGAAAGCGGCGAGCCGGTTAAAGCGGGCAAAAAGGTGGGCCGAAATGACCCTTGCCCTTGCGGCAGTGGTAAAAAATATAAAAGGTGCCATGGTCAGTAACTATGTCTACCGATATAGCCAATAGCTCAGAGGCCATAATCCAGTCCTTCAGAGAGTCCATAATCTCGGGCAAACATTGGTATATAGCCCTGCTGGAGGCCATTGGCAGCTGGGATATAGCAGAAGAAGCCCGAAATGGCCATAAAAATCGCTACCTCATCGCCAACGAGGCTTTAGATTGGCCGCTGATAGCTGATCGCCTCTGCCAGGCCGTAGATGGGCTTATTCCCCAAGAAGAAAAGGAGACCCTAACACAAGGCGTAGCTCCGATAGACCTCCCCGAGCCAGAGATCCAGAAATTGATGGGAATAGCCAAGTACCAGGCTTATCTTAATTACTTCTATGGCGTCACGGTTGAAGAGGCTTTGGTTCTGACGGTAGCCGAGGAACTAAAAAAAGAACGGGGGCCTTTCAAAAGTCACAACCTAATTGATGAAAGCTGCCGCCGCATTTACGGAGCACCCAGAGAGGAGTTATTAGCCCGTTTTCAGATTGAAACCGGCCTTCCCCCCTGCGAGGAAAAGGAGTTCACCTATTGGCTATTCCGGTACCGCCTGCGCAATGGGCCCAAGGCTCTAGTGGCCAGCGACACCAAGAAGGCTTTAAAACGATGGCGCGATTCACGACTGCGCGCTATATCACGCCATCCCACCCTCTGCGATGAGCCTGCCGACATCATTGATATTTAGCTGCCCTTTTACTTGATTATAGCTAGGAAGCATCTAACCTAAAAGGGAGATAATTCGTGCCAGATTTACCCTTAGCCCAAAATAAACAAAGCGCCCTGGAAGTGGCTACTCAGGCTGCAAAGGATGCGGGAAAAATCATCCTGGCCCATTTCCTCAAAGAAAAGCAGGTAACCTCGAAGGGCCGAGGCAACATAGTTACCGATGTCGATCTCAAGGTAGAAAGGACATTGGTTGACCTCATCCAAAGAGAGTACCCCCAGCACAGCATCCTGTCCGAGGAGTCACCCCAAATAGCCAAAAACTCCAACTATACCTGGATTATTGATCCGGTGGATGGCACCCGTAACTTCGCCTCCGGCGTTCCTTTTTTTGCGGTCAGCATAGCCTTAGCTCATGGCTCAGACATACTGCTGGGCGTAACCTACGATCCCATAAGAGACGAGCTGTTTTGGGCCCAAAAGGGCATGGGTGCATATCGAAATGAATACCCCATAGCTGTTTCCTCAAAAGAGAACGTACGCTCCTCCGTTATCGGCTTAGATATGGGTTACGACGACGAACGGGCCCGACAGGGTCTGAAACTGTTGCTTGAGCTATGGCCGGGGATGCAAAGTATGCGGGTCATGGGCTCGGCGGCTTTGGGCCTGGCCTATGCCGCTTGCGGTCGATTGGACCTCTATTTCCACCACAACCTGGCCCCCTGGGACCTAGCTAGCGGCCTGCTTTTGGTAAAAGAGGCAAAAGGTATCATAACCGACCGCCGGGGAGGGCCCATTTCCTTTGATAGCGACGGGGCGATAGCCTCTTCGGCCACCATTCACGCCGACTTCCTAAGATTGGTAAGCGGGCACCCCTGGCAGACGACGTAAGGGTCTTACCTTCGGTGCCGCTCCACGAAACGCCCCATCCGCTCTAAAGCTTCTTCCATCTCGGGCAAGGAGACGGCGTAGCAGCAGCGGATGTGGCCTTCGCCGCTGGAGCCAAAGGCCGAACCCGGCACCACCACCACCCTCTCCTCTTTAAGCAGCCTTTCTGCGAATTCAACGGAGGAAAGTCCGGTGGTTTTTATGGAGGGAAAGGCATAAAAAGCCCCTTGCGGCTCTGAGCAAGCCAGACCAATATCGTTTAGCCCCTTAACCATAACCCGACGCCGTTGACCATAATCGGCCACCATCTCTTGAACATCGCTCTCACCCGCCCGCAGCGCCTCTATAGCGGCCACTTGGGCCATGATGGGGGCACAGAGCATGGTATATTGATGGATCTTCATCATGGCCTCAATAATGTCTGCGGGAGCAGCGGCGTATCCCACTCGCCATCCCGTCATAGCGTAAGCCTTGGAAAATCCCCCTAGAAGGATGGTGCGCTCTCTCATCCCCGGTAGGGAGGCAAAACAGGTATGTTCCACCTCGTATACCAAGCGGTCGTAGATCTCATCGGAGATAACCAGAAGATCGTGCTGGCGAGCTACCTCGGCCACCTTGACCATCTCTGCTCTATCGAGAACAGAGCCGGTAGGATTATTAGGGTAATTCAGTAGAATAGCTTTGGTGCGCTGGTTGATCCTATCCCGAATATCCACCGCCCTCACCTGAAAGCCATCTTCGGCGTAAGTAGGCACCGAAACAAACACCCCCCCCGCCATAATGGTGCAGGGGGCATAAGAGACGTAACTGGGCTCGGGGGCGATGACCTCCTCACCCGGGTTCAAGACGGCTCTTAAGGCCAGATCCAAGGCCTCGCTAACCCCCGCGGTGATAAGAAGCTCCCGGCCAGGGTCATACTCTAAGCCGTAACGTGCCTCCAGATGGCGGGAAAGGCCCTGACGTAGCTCCAATAGACCATAGTTGGAGGTGTACATGGTACGACCCCTCTCCATGGCATAGACGGCAGATTCACAAATATGCCATGGAGTAGCGTAATCGGGTTCGCCTACTCCTAAAGAGATGACCCCATCTATTGAGGCTATAAGATCGAAAAATCGCCTTATCCCCGAAGAAGGGATCTTCTGCATCCGGCGCGACACCATTGTCCGGGCACGCTTAGGACGAGCTATAGACACTACTGTGGAATTCTCTGTAATCATAGTATCAATCTGTCCTTTTTAAGGGCTGATGGCCAAGCGCTCTCCTCGTTCTCCACGATCCACCAAAATCTCTCCGTCCTCTTTGTACCGCTTCAATAGGAAATGGGTAACCGTCCCTTGTACCGAATCCAAAGAGGCCAATTTTTCGGCCACGAAGGCCGCCACCTCTTGCATGGTCTTGCCAGTCACGAAAACCGCCAGATCATAAGTGCCCGAAACCAGATAAACGGTACGAGCCTCCGGAAAACGATATATCCGCTCGGCCATAGCGTCGAAGCCCACATCTCGTTGGGGAGACACTTTTACCTCAATGAGAGCCCAGACCTGTTCTTCCCCCAGCTTATCCCAATTGACGATGGTCTTGTACTTGATGATCGTCCTGTCCCTCTCCGCCTCTCGGATGACCTCCTTCACTTCAGCCAGGGATTTACCGGTCATGATGGCTATTTGCTCCGGGGTGGTGCGGGCATCCTGCTCTAAAACCTTTAGAATCTCTTTCATGTCGTCCCCCCTATTTTGATAGCTCCTCCATCAACCGCCACTCATCCTTACCTTCGTCAAAGACCAGCTCAAAGCTTCGTTTCTCCTCAGTTGTCACCAAGAAATGCTTCTTCCCCGGCTCCCGCCACTCCCTGACTACCTCTTTCACCTTATGTTCCACCCCTTCCCAAAGGAAAGAGCCAGGACGCTGGGCGTAGGTGTGACCAGAGTAGGAATGAACCTCCACGTTCATAAGTGCCATCCGATTCTACGTTGCTTTGGCTCTAACTTTAGCACTGCTACCACGCGATCTACTCACGGCTATGAAACACCTGATTTATGCCACCAGCAAGCAACTCTCGTCGCGCGGCCAGGGGACGCCGCCCCGACCAGATGTGGAGCGTCAAGATATGGCCGTGGCGCACAGAGCCCAAGGACGCCTGCTTCAGCGGGAAGGCGACTTCGATTAGGCGGGGACGGTCGTCAGACACCAGCTTCACCGGAGGACAGCGCCATTTCTCGCTCGTATTCCTCGGCTGCCATCCTGAGCAGCCTGGAGACGATGGTCTCGCCTCCGAAGCTGCCAGCATTCATCAAGCGAAATGCCTCAAGAGCCCAAATAGCCGCGCAGAGCGATCGGAAGTCGGTGCAGCCTGCCCAGTAGACACCCTTATCTTCCTCCTGTAGAAACCGCTGACCGTATTCCCGCCCTTCAATGTCTAGAACCAGTTCCCTTTCGGGGACAGTTATGTTGCCAAACCCGTCGCTGGGAGCTGCGGGGCGGTAGCCCATCTCTGCCATCTTTCGATAAGCCTCTTTCATCCTTTGCCACTTCTCTAAGCTCGCCATTGTTCCAGCCTCCATATTTCAATTTGTAGTGAGGCCTTCGCCTTCTCCGCAGGGAAGGCACGGCGGATAGGTTCTACGGTTCTGGGCACTACCAGAGCTTCTGCCATTTCGCTACTCAGTCGCGGGTTAAAGCGCCGGCCTCATCTTGTGCCACTCGGTTGCTTGATCGTAGGCGTAGCCCACCCGGAGGAGGGTCTCCTCGCTGAAGGGCTTGCCTAAAATCTGCATCCCCACCGGCAAAGAATCCACAAACCCAGCGGGAAGTGCCAGACCTGGGATACCAGCGATGTTGACGGGGATGGTATAAATATCGCTCAAGTACATCTGTAACGGGTCCTCCACCTTTTCCCCTATCTTAAAAGGCGGTGTGGGCGAGGTGGGAGTTATTAGGGCGTCGTACTTTTGGAAGGCCTCGTCCAGTTCCCGCTTAATTAAGGTGCGCACCTTCTGCGCCTTCAGGTAATAGGCATCGTAGTAGCCAGCGGAGAGGGCATAGGTGCCCAGCATGATGCGCCGTTTCACCTCAGGGCCGAAACCATATTGTCTGGTTTTCTCCATGGCCTCCCACATACTCTCGGCTTCCCGATAGGAAAAGCCGTACTTCACCCCATCGTAGCGGGCCAGGTTGGCCGAGGCCTCAGAGGGGGCGATAATATAGTAGACGGCCAAGGCGTAGGGGGTGTGGGGTAGGGAAACCTCACGGTCCACAGTAGCTCCC
>JACQTR010000222.1 GCA_016210705.1 Chloroflexota bacterium
ATGAGCATGGCCGGCCACACCAAAGTATGAAAGGGAATATTGTCCTTTCCTATGAAATAATAACACTTCGTAGGTCCCTGCCAAAACTCTCGCCATTTGTCCTCTTGCCCCATGGTCTTGGCCCATTCCATGGTGGCCGATAAGTAACCGATGACCGCATCGAACCAGACATAAATCCTTTTCCGATCAAAACCGGGCACGGGCACCGTTATCCCCCACTCTATGTCCCGGGTAATAGGGCGGTCTTTTAGCCCCTCATTAAGAAGGCCCAGGGTGAAATTCAATACATTAGGCCGCCAGTGAGTCTGCTCCTTAACCCAAGCCTTCAGTTGGGAGGCAAAGGCCGACAAACGCAGAAAGAAGTGCTCCGTGGGCTTGATCTGGGGCGTAGCTCCACATAGCTTACACCGAGGTGTAATTAGGTCCACAGCGCTTAAAGGTTTGCCACATTCATCGCACTGGTCGCCACGAGCATCGGGATAATTGCAATAAGGGCAAGTTCCCTCCACATAACGGTCGGCCAAAAAACGCTGGTGATTAGGACAGAAAGGGGAGGCCATAGTATCTTTATAAATGTAACCCTTTTGGAGAAGGGTGAGGAAAATATCGTGGGTTATAGCGGCGTGATTGGAGGTGCCAGTATGAGTATAAAGGTCAAAGCTTATCCCTAGCTTTTGCCAGCACTCCACGAACTCCTGATGATATCGGTCGGCTATCTCGGCAGGGGTCTTTCCTTCCTCCTCAGCTCGAACGGTGATAGGAGTGCCGTGCCGATCGCTCCCCGATACCATCAACACCTGGTTGCCTTTGAGGCGATGGTAGCGGGCAAAAATATCAGCGGGTAGATAGGCTCCAGCTAAGTGACCCAGATGGAGGGAGCCGTTGGCGTAAGGCCAGGCTACCCCAATAAAGATACGCTCTGTCATCTTTGCTATTTTATCATATATGTAACGGCCAGCACAAAGGACTAACTTAAGGACATATCCTTAAAGCCCTCGATAACTAGCGTGAACTCGCCTCGGAGCTCATGGAAATGCTCCAGGGCTTCGCTCGCTCGGCCCCGAAACACCTCTTCATGCAGTTTGGTCAGTTCACGACAAACGGCCAGCCTCCTGTCCCCCAACACCTCTACCACGTCGCTTAAGGTAGCCTGGAGACGATGGGGCGATTCAAAAGCGACCAGCGTGCGAGGCTGATCGGCCACTGATTGCAGCAGCCTTCGCCTCGCTCCAGTCTTGCGGGGCAGGAACCCTAAATAAAGAAACTGATGACTGGGTAAGCCCGATACCGCTACGGCCGCCACCAAGGCCGAGGGGCCGGGGATGGGGGCTACGGGAAACCCCCGCTCAATGGCAGCCACAATAAGTTCATAGCCGGGATCGCTGATTCCAGGCATACCCGCCTCAGAGACTAGGGCCACATCACCATCCGTTAAAACCTTAAGTAAATATTCAACCTTTCCCGGTTTGCTGAAATCGTGGTAACTAGTTAAAGGGGTTTTGATGCCGTAGGCGGTTAAGAGGCGACGGGTCTTTCGGGTATCCTCAGCAGCTATGAGTTCTACTTTACCCAATAAGTCCAAAGCCCGTAAGGAAATATCCTTCAGGTTACCAATAGGGGTAGCGACTAGATAAAGGGTCCCCATCCTTGACTTCAAACCTTGGCTTTGCTATATTTCTTTATAATAACCTCAAGAAAGCCCAGGAGGCTATCTATTATGGAAGGTATCCGCCGTGAGTTGCGGCGCGCCTATGGATTCGATGAAGTAGCCTTGGTACCCGGTGACGTTACCGTTAATCCTGACCAAACCAATATAGATTTTAACCTACTTTCCCTAACCTTTTCCATCCCCATCCTGGCGGCGGCAATGGACGCGGTGGTGGACGTGCCTATGGCCATAGCTATGAGCCAATGGGGCGGGCTGGGTGTCCTCAATCTGGAGGGAGTTCAAACCCGCTACCCTGACCCTTACCAGACATTAGCCGAGATTGCCGCTGCCCCTGATAGCCAGGCCACTGCCTTACTCCAAAAAATCTACGCCGAGCCCATTAAAGAACAGCTCATCGGCGAGAGGATAAAGGCCATAAAAGAACAAAAGGCCACCTGCGCCATCTCTATAACCCCCGCCAACACCAAACGTTGGGCTCCTCTAGCCGTCGAGGCGGGAGTGGACGTAGTGGTGGTTCAATCCACGGTAACCACTGCCCGCCACATATCTAAAAGCTACCGCGGCCTCAGCTTCTCTGAGCTTTGCCGATCCATTCCCGTGCCCGTTGTTGTGGGCAATTGCGTAAGTTATAACGCCGCCTTAGAGCTAATGGAGACAGGCATTGCCGGACTCCTAGTGGGAGTAGGACCAGGAGCCGCTTGCACCACCCGCGAGGTTTTAGGGATAGGTGTTCCTCAGGTTACCGCCACAATGGACTGCGCCATGGCACGAGATCAATATCTTAAGACCACAGGACGATACGTGCCCATCATCACCGATGGTGGCATTCGCACTGGGGGCGAGCTGGCCAAGGCGATTGCCGCTGGCGCCGATGCCGTTATGTTAGGGACCCCTCTAGCTCAGGCCCAAGAAGCCCCAGGACGAGGCTACAACTGGGGCATGGCCAACCCTCATCAGGCTTTACCCAGAGGCACTCGGATCAAGGTGGGGACTAAAGCTACCTTAAAACAGATCTTTTTCGGCCCTACCACAGTGACCGATGGCACCCAGAACCTCATCGGAGCCCTTCGTACTGCCATGGGCGTTTGTGGAATCACCACCATAAAGGAGATGCACTCGGTGGAGATGATCATCGCCCCTGCCATCAAAAGCGAGGGCAAGGCCTGGCAATTAGGCCTATCCTAGATTCGGCAAGTTAGCCTAGTTAGCTATCTATCTCCACCACCCTATTTTGTCCGCCCAGATCTTGCCATATCCTTATCTCGGCATTGTGGAAATAAAGACGAGCGAATTCGGCCACCGCCGTCCCCTGATCCTGACCTATTTCTAGTAAAATGGCTCCCTTTGGACGCAGTTTTCTCGACGCCTGGGCTAGAAGGGCAGCTATGGCATCCAAACCTTGGGGGCCCGCAGCCAGAGCTAACCGGGGTTCATAGCTCAATTCTGGGGCCAGACCAGCAAAATCTGCTATTTTAACATAGGGTAAATTGGCCACTATCAGGTCAACAGGCTCTGGAACAGGTGCCAAAAGGTCTCCCTGGAGAAAGCGAACGCGATCAGCCAAGCCGTGCTGGAGTCTATTTTGAGTGGCAACTTCAAGGGCAGCCTGGGATATATCGGTAGCATAAACTTGCAGGTATGGAAGACAATAAGCCAAGGTAACTGCCATGGCACCACATCCCGTGCCAACATCCGCTACCAGGGGCCTATCTCGGCCCGCAGAGAAGTGTCTAGACAAAAAATCAATTGCCTTTTCCACCAACAACTCCGTCTCTGGCCGAGGGATGAGGACCTGTGGCGAAATCTGGAACCTTAAGCCATAAAACTCCTTAAATCCCAAGATATAGGCTGTAGGCTCCCGCTTAAGACGACGATAAAGGAGTGCCTCATAACTTCGGGCCTCTTGGTGGGACAATACCCCATCATCCCGGCTGTACAAGCGCTCTCGATCCACGCCTAAGACAGCCATCAGCAAGATTTCCGCCTCTAAAGGGGCATCGGGAATGCCGTGACTGTCTAAAGTAGCCATTGCATGGCGGAGCGCTTCCTTCCTGGTTATACCGTTAGAGTCTCCCATTGCTGGGCCTCCTCGTGGGCGATCATAGCGTCGATAAGCTCGTCTAAATCGCCCTCCAGAACACGGGGAAGGTTATAAAGGGTGAGACCGGCTCGATGATCGGTAACCCGACCCTGTGGGAAATTATAGGTTCGTATCTTTTCGGCGCGCTCCCCCCGCCCCACTTGAGATCGGCGCTCCTCGACGATGGTCTCCCTTTGCTGCCGCTGCTCCAAATCATAGAGCCGGGCCCGCAGCACCGCCATAGCCCGAACCCTGTTCTTCCACTGGGAGCGCTCATCCTGGCAAACAACCACCATGCCCGTGGGCAGATGGGTAATGCGGATGGCAGTGGCCACTTTATTTACGTTCTGCCCCCCCGCCCCTCCGCTATGGAAGACATCTACCCTAAGCTCTTCGGGCTTAATATCCACGTCCACCTCTTCAGCCTCAGGCAAAACAGCCACAGTGGCCGTGGATGTATGAATCCTCCCAGAGGCCTCGGTGGCGGGCACCCGCTGCACCCGATGTACGCCCCTTTCATGCTTCAGCCGGCTAAATACATCCTTGCCCCTTACCTCAAAGATGATCTCCTTAAAGCCACCCATCTCGCTCCGAGTGGTAGACAGCACCTCCACCGGCCAGTGGCGTACTTCGGCATAACGAGCATACATTCGAAAGAGATCAGCGGCGAAAAGAGCGGCCTCCTCTCCACCGGTGCCGGCCCGAATCTCCATTATAACGTCTCTATCATCCTCAGGGGCCTTGACCAAAAGAAGCCCCTTAATGGCCGTTTCCAGGTCTTGGAGACGAACCTTCAATAGGGCCCTCTCATCTTTTACCCACTGGGCCGTTTCCTCATCCGTAGCCTCGGCAAGAAGGGCTTGGGTAGTCTTCAGTTCTTGGCTAACCCCTTTGTATTCTCGGTATTTGTTCACCAAGCCCTCGATGCTGGCTTGTTCCCGAGCCAAAGATTGTACCCGCTCGTAATCTGTAACCACCTCAGGCTGGGCCATGAGCTGGTTTAGCTCCTCATAGCGTTTTTCTATAGCCTCCAACCGCTCCCACATGGTTTTAGTCACCCCACTAAAAATCCCCGCACCGGAAAACTAATGCGAGGTCTTCAACAAATTATAGCATAGCTCTTTGGCGGCTTCAACGAAAACCCCTCATAGTTTGACATGGCCTATCCTATGGGTAATATCATATTTGACTCATAAGACTAGGGGCGATATTATGGTTATCGCCTTAGGGCAGTGGGAGGGAAGGTTATGCCTACTAGTCGAGTCAATCTGGATGCTCTTATACAACGAGAGGATTTCGATGTAACAAGTACCGACGGAGCATCATTTCCTGTAACGAATACCCTTCAGCTAAGTGATCTCGAACCTGATCGCATAGTGTATCAACTTCTACGAAAGCCTGATTTCCAAAGAGAAACCGCAGACTGGGATCCAAAGAGGGTAGCCGAGTTAATAGAAAGTTTTGCAGTAGGTGATCTAATACCATCAATCATCCTATGGAAATCAGTGAAGAGTGGCAATCTGTTTGTTATTGATGGGGGGCATCGATTGAGTGCTCTTATAGCTTGGGTGAGAGATGATTATGGGGACAAAGGTGTTTCACTGAGATTCTTCCAGAACTTTATACCGCCTGAACAGATTAAGGCGGCAGAAAGAACAAGGAAACTAGTCAAAGATGCAGTTGGCTCCTATGAAGAAGTTAAGGCTGCGTTTCGGAATCAAGAAAACTCTGCTCCAGAACTCGTGCGTTTGGCTAAGAATGTGGCTGTAATGGCTATACAACTTCAGTGGGTTCTTGGTGACGCACAAAAGGCCGAGAGCTCGTATTTCAAGATAAATCAGCAAGCCGTTACGATTGACCCCACTGAATTGGCTATTATCAAGTCAAGGCGAAAACCAAACGCCTTGGCAACAAGATCGCTGATCCGAGCCGGAACGGGGCACAAATACTGGTCTGCTTTTCCATCCCCAACTCAGGTGGAGATCGAAAAGACAGCTCGTGAGATTTATGACACCCTATTCAAGCCTCACCTTGAGACACCGTTGAGGAGTCTCGATATTCCCATTGCTGGTCAAGGCTATTCTGGTGAAAGTGTGAAAATGGTCTTTGACCTTGTAAACCTAATCAACGATGTGAGTCCTGAGATGTGGCAAGACAAGCCTAAAGTAGGAAGGAGGAAGGAATCAGCTTCCATCGATAGCCATATCTTACCAGATGATGAAAACGGCTCGCAGACGCTTAAGTACCTGAAAGCAGTCAAGAAGGTTGCCACACGTATTGGATCACTTGACCCATCTTCACTCGGACTTCACCCAGTCGTCTACTTCTATGGGGCAACTGGACGATTCCTACCAATGACATTCTTAGCAGTCGCTGCCTTCGTGAGAGAACTTGAAAGGAGAGATGCTTTTGGGAAGTTTACCAAAGTTCGTTCTCAATTCGAGGAGTTCCTCCTGGAACATCGGGATTTTGTCAACCAAATTGGTCACGCAATATATGGTGGAGAGAAACGGTTAAAGGCGACATTGTTGATGTATCGTGTCTTGTTCGAAGGACTCACTGAAGGGAAGCCTACTGAAGACATCATCAAGCAAATGCAATCGCACTTGGAACTTAGGTATCTCACAGAGACGACTCCGGAGATGAAAGAGTACGGTAAAGACTTTTCAACCAGCACCAAATCTGCTGTCTATATCCGTGATGCCATAGACAAATCGCTACGATGTACTATCTGCAACGCACGGTTGCATTCCAAATCAATCTCATTCGACCATAAAGAGAGAAAGCACGATGGCGGAGTGGGGACGCCAGATAACGCACAAATGACTCATCCATATTGCAACACTGGATATAAGGAATGGCTCAATGCAAATCGCTAATCCTTCCTTTTCTGTTGACGTTTCTTCGGCACATTCACAATACGTCGTACCGAACGCACGGCTATGTTACTGAGCCAAGTATATTGTTACCATCCTTTATGCTAGAAATGAACAAATAAATTGGTCTTGAGAAAAGCCAAAGCATCTATGCCCAAAGATAGCTTATGCAAATAATGCTGGTCAACATCGGGTATCCCCCTTTTATAGGGGGAGGTCAATTGTACACCCAGAGGTTGGCCGAAAGCTTAGTCGCTGAGGGGCATAAGGTCATCATTCACACAACTAATGCCCTGGAGCTAGAGGCCATATGGAATCCCCGTAAGGCCCGGAACACCGCCTTTAGGGAAAGCACCCCCAACCTGGAAATCTGGCGCCATCCTCTGCACTATTTGCCTTTAGCCCCTTATTCCTTCTATCTATTGCGCCGCTTGATGATTGCCCTTTCCTCCACATCCATCATTCCTACCGCCTTTCTCTCTTTGCTGGCCCGATACGCCCCCTGGCTCCCCCAACTGGAAAAGACCCTCAAACGTTGGGATGGGCCCCTAGATTTGATTCATGCTTTGAGCATACCCTTCGAGCCGCTGATTATGGCCGCTGCTTCTGGTGCTGACCACCTGGGAGTACCTTTGGTAGTCACCCCCTTCTTCCACATTGGGGAGACCGCCAATAATCATGTAAGTCGTTCTTGCACTATGCGCCATCAGGTCGAGTTGCTCCAGAGATGCAACGCTGTCATCACCCTCACCGAGTCGGAAAAGGAATTTTTAGCTGGCTTAGGAG
>JACQTR010000224.1 GCA_016210705.1 Chloroflexota bacterium
CACCCTGGGCCTCTTCGACCCCCATATTTTGGAGGTATGCCAAGCTGTGCACGACCAAGGAGGTCTCATATATGGGGATGGCGCCAACCTCAATGCCCTTTTGGGCAGAGTCAAACTGGGGGACTTGGGCTTCGATGTAGTTCATCTCAACCTTCACAAGACCTTCAGCACCCCACACGGCGGCGGTGGCCCGGGAGCTGGGCCTATTTGTGTGGCCGAGCACATGGCCCCCTTCCTCCCTACCCCTGTGGTAGTAGGCGGTGAAAAGGGCTATTTTTTGGCTAGCCCTCCCCATTCCATCGGCAGAATCGGCCCGTTCCACGGCAATTTTGGGGTAATGGTCAAAGCCTACGCCTACATTCGATTATTGGGGGAAGCTGGATTAAGGGAGGTCAGTGAGAACGCTATCGTCAACGCCAATTATCTTCTTCACCAACTCAAAGACTACTATCATCTTCCTTACGCCCGAAGCTGCATGCATGAAGTTATCTTCTCCGCTATAAAACAACGAGAGAAAGATGTCCGAGCCCTGGATATCGCCAAGCGTCTTATAGACTACGGCTTCCATCCTCCCACCATGTATTTCCCCCTCATCGTGGATGAAGCCCTAATGATCGAGCCTACAGAGACGGAGAGCAAAGAAACCTTAGATGCCTTTATCGTCGCCATGAGAGAGATCGCTCGCGAAGCTGATGAAAATCCCCAACTGGTGCGGACGGCACCCCACCAGGCCCCTATGAAACGGCTAGACGAGGTTAGGGCGGCTCGCCACCCCAACCTACGTTGGCGTCCCCGTCCTTCTCAATAAAGAGAACCAAACATTTGGCCCCACCACCCGATTTTATGAACTCGGACATATTTAACTCGTATACAGTATAGCCCTCGTCCATTAGCCGAGCTTTTAAAACAGGGCAGCCAGTGCTAATCACCACTTCGTTACCGATCACCACCGAATTGCACCCAAAGCGCAGAGCTTCTTCTTCGGAAACCTCAATGGGATGAGGTATATATTCTCGAATCACCCGCCGCCCGTAGTCATCGAAGGCGCCAGGGTAGAAAAGGACGACGTCCCGATTTAAGGGGCAAAAGCAGGTGTCCAGGTGGTAAAACCTAGGATCTGCCAGTTCCAAAGATAGGGCCCGTTTGCCGGCGATCTCGCCCAAAAGTAGGTGTGAGCGAATATCGGAGCGGAAGCGATAGCCGCAGAAAAGGTTTTCTCCCACCAAAAACGCATCTCCCTCACCCTCAAAGTGTTGTCTTTCGGGAAGTCCACGGACTTCGTAACCGTGTTCTTCAAACCAAGAACGATATATAGAAGACTCGCCCACCCGTTCTTGGTAGCGGAAGTTGCTACTGACAAAAATTTTCCCCCAGACCAAGCCAGCGTTGGCGGTGAAAACTAGGTCGGGTAGCCCCTTGACTGGGGTGAGAAGCTCCACCCGGGCACCCATCTCCTGGGTCAAGACGGTGTAGAGCTCTTGCCACTGCCGTTGCGCCCCAACGGTATCAACTTTTCGCCTTCGGCTCATCCAGGGGTTGATCTCATACTCAATAGAATAATAGTCAGGAGGACACATAAGGAGGGTCGTCATTTGCACTCAATATCTGTCGAGGTGAGCAACTAACTCGCGGAAGAAGAGCTCTGCGTCGGTTACCAGACCCACCGTTTGAAAGCTGCCGCGGTCTACCAGTTTGGTTATGACAGCAGGATTTATGTCCACACAGACGATTTTAGTCTGAGCGGGGAGAAGGTTAGCAGTAGCTATGGAATGAAGGGAGCTGGCCACCATCAGAGCCAAAGCTACCCCCTGGGTTTTGGCGGCCATAGCATCCTGAGCTTGGAGAGCATCGGTGATTACCCCAGGCATAGGACCATCATCGCGAATGGAGCCAGCCAAGACGTACTCGACCCCATGTTGTATACACGCGTGCATGATGCCCGCTTTTAGCAGGCCCTGGGCCACCGCTTCCCTAATGTCCCCCACCTGGCGAATAGCGTTAATGGCCCGTATGTGGTTTTCGTGACCCTCCACCGCTGGCATACCCTTCTCTAAATAAATGCCTAAGGAGGTCCCGTAAAGGGCTTGTTCGATATCGTGGACGGCTAAGGCGTTGCCAGCAAAGAGGATATCCACAAAGCCCAGCTCTATCATCCTGACCAGGTGGGGACCAGCGCCAGTATTTATAACAGCGGGGCCGGCCACCACCAATATCTTGTCTCCCACTTGCTTGGCCATCTTGATTTGGGTGGCTACCTCTTGGATCACCACTCCTTTGGGCTTTTCCGAGGAAACGCTCGAGGCCATGAATTCAAAAACGTTCCTGGGAGTCGAGCGCTGGAGAGGTACAACCCGCACCCCACGGTGACCCACGACCATCAGGTCTCCCCTTTTCACCTGGCTAAAACGGAGGACGCGGGCTTCTCGCCCTTGGGCATCGAACACAATGCCACCATCCATCCTCGGCTCGGCCACCTCCATCCACTCTCCGGCGTGGCGGATGAAGGTCTGTAGATTGGTGGTGACATAAAAGTTAGGGGGGAAGACCCCATCTTGGGGAGCTAGCGCCAAAGTAACATCCCCTTCGTCCAGGATTTCGGCCCCGTGCTCCTTTACACGGCGTAGTATCTTCTCCAAGTCCTCTCGACTAGGGGCTTCAATCCTGATCTGAGCATAGCTGGGGTCGATCCGTCTCCGGCCAACCTCGATTTTAAGGATCTCGAAAGCGCCATTGTAGCTGAGGATTTCATCCAAGACCTTGGGTAGGATGAGGGAATCCACTAAATGCCCTCGAATCTCCACCGTTTCGTTGGGCATTAGATCACCTCGGCGCTAAGACCCTGGGCCATTTTGATCTGCTCGGCGTAGTTGACTGTCCAGGCAATACGATGGCTGACCACATCCACCAAGGTGCTGGCCGAGGGCAAGCCTGTGCCGCTACGTTTCAGTCCACCAAAGGGCAGATGAACCTCGGCGCCTATGGTAGGCAAGTTGTGATAGCCCACTCCATACTCACACTCATCGCGGCAGATCTTGGCTTTGCGGTAGTCCTCAGTGATCACCGAAAAGGCTAGGCCGTAGTCAGTATCGTTGTGAATATGGATGGCCTCTTCTATCGTGCTGAAAGGTATCACTGCCACATGAGGGCCGAAGGCCTCCTCCCGAAGCACCCGGGAGCGGGGGTCGTGTCTCATGATATAGACAAAGGGAGAGATAAAGTAGCCCTTGTCGTAAATGCCGCCCTTTAGTCTACCTCCATCCAAAATCACATGGCCCCCTTCTTTTTTTGCCAGGTCATTATAAAACTCCACTTTTTTGACCCCGGCCTCGTTGACCAGGGGACCCATGAACACATTTTCGTCGAGAGGGTCGCCTATGGTAAGCCTTTTCGTCATTTGGATAAAAGAGGCGACAAACTGGTCTAAGATCTTCTCTTGCACAATAAGTCGCGAAGCGGCGGTGCAACGTTGCCCCGTAGTTTTAAAGGCACTGAGGACGGCGGCATTTACCGCCAATGGAAGGTTGGCATCATCAAAAACGATGATTCCGTTTTTACCCCCCATCTCACAGGCCACCATCTTACGATAATCGGCAGCGCAAGCCTGCTTGATACGACCTCCCACCTCAGCCGAGCCCACGAATAGAACCACATCCACGTCCGGGTGGGTCACCAATGGCCATCCCGCCTCCTCTCCCCGTCCCTGGACGAGATTGAGCACCCCTGGCGGTAAACCTGCATGCTCGAAGTATTCCACCAATTTTTCGCCCACAGCGGCCGTTTCTCCCGAGGGCTTAAAGACTACAGTGTTCCCCTCCAGCAAAGAAGGGGCGATAAGCCAAATGGGGATGGCAAAAGGAAAGTTCCATGGCGTGAGAGCGGTCACCACCCCCTTGGGCCGCCGCAACATGTGGGCATCCTTTTCGGCTATCTCTGAAGCCAGGAAATCGCCAGCAGACATTCGGCCTCGGCCAAACATGTATTGGGCCATATGGATGCCCTCGGTCACATCGGCTCGGGCCTCGTTGAGGGCCTTGCCCATCTCCTTAGCCATCAAACAGGCAAGGGCCTCAGTCTCACTTTTAGCGATCTGGGCAAAAGCATCCAGATACTCAGCCCGTTTAATGCGTGAAATGCCCCGCCAGGCCGGGTAAGCCTCTCTGGCCGCGGCCACCGCCACCGCTACATCTGCCTCCCCAGAGCGGGCGAAACTCCCTATTTTTTCTTCTATATCGGCCGGGCTTATGCTGTCAAAAGCCTCTCCAGACAGTGAGGATACCCATTTGCCGCCTATGTAGTTTTTGCCTTCCATTATTAGCCTCCTTGGCTCATTATGGAACCTTAGATACTGTCCATTAATTAGCATACCTCTTCGCTATCAGCCCTGCAACTCTGCGCCAGAACCGTTGACTAAAAGGAGCATCTCTGTTAACCTAATGCCGTTGCTTATATGACTTCATTCAAAGAAAAAATCAAAAACAAAATAAACCTAGGCTGGCTTTTGATCATGCTGGCCTTGGTGGCTATTATGGCAGCTGGTTGCAACGCCTCGTCGTCAGAGAAAAAGACGGCGCCGCAGGTGGCGTCTTTAGCCCCTGATTTTGCCCTATCAACTTTTAGCGGGGAGAAGGTCACCCTTAGCGATTTGCGTGGCAGGGTGGTGCTGGTCAACTTTTGGGCTAGCTGGTGCCCTGCCTGTCGTGAGGAAACTCCAGCCCTAGAGGCATCTTGGCGTGTATATAAAGATAAAGGAGTGGTATTTCTGGGCGTGGATCTTCAAGAGGATCGGGAGACAGTTGCCAAATATGCCGAAGAATTTGGGATAACCTTTAGCCTACCTCTGGATAGCGATGGTAAGGTCTCTGAACGCTACCTAATTGGAACCCGCGGTTTGCCCACTACCTATTTTATCGATGGGGAGGGCGTCATTCGCTATGTTAAAGTGGGGCCCATGACCCAGGATTTTATAGCCGCCCGTTTGGATAGCCTGCTTCAGGGTGTGGCCAGTAAGAAAGATTAAGTACTCTCAGCCAAAGGTGGCCTTAAATTGCTCCTAAAGGTTTTGAGATAGGGAGGCAAATATGACGGAAAACGCTGTTACCCAGTTTCTGGAATCCCTAGCTCAAGAAAAAGCCGCTAACACTTTGGCCGCCTACCAAAATGACTTGACCCAATTTGCGGCTTATGTGGAGAAGTTGGACCTCTCTTGGTCGTCTGTTGATAAATCCCTGATCTCATCTTATGTTCTAAGCCTAAAAGAAAGAAACTATGCTCCAGCTACTTTGGATCGAAAAATGGCCGCTGTCCGTTCCTTCTTTCATTTCCTTCGCCGCCAGGGTATTCTGGCTGAGAATCCAGCACAAGGAATACCTTTGGAGCTGAAGGAGAAGCCATTACCCCATATCCTTTCGGTACGGGAGGTAGACGAACTGTTGGAACAGCCAGCTAGGCGTTCTACCCCCGAGGCTATGCGGGACCGAGCGATGATCGGGCTCTTGTATGCTACCGGGATGCGGGTTGGAGAACTGGTATCCCTAAATATAGCTGATATAAACCTTCAGCCACCCTATCCTCACGTGGGTTGTCCTAGTCGGGGAAACCGAAAACGGGACATCCCTATGCCGCCCGAGACGGCACAAGCTCTGGAGGATTACTTAACATTGGCTCGGCCCAGGCTCCTTCGCCAGGAGGATGAGGCGGCTTTGTTCCTTAACCGTCTTGGGGAGCGGCTCACTCGCCAAGGTTTTTGGCTCATTGTCAAAGGTTACGCTAAAGCGGCCCAAATTGGCTCTGGCATGACGCCCCATACTTTGCGACACAGCTTCGCCGCCCATATGTTGAGCCAAGGCGGTGATCTACGCTCTCTCCAGGCACTATTGGGACATGCCAGTACCACCTCTACTCTTATTTACACTCAACTGGCGGATGAGAAGAACATGGCGCTCAAGATCAAGCCTAATCCTGATTAAGTGACCAAGAACCATATACTATTATTTATACTAGCTCCTCTGGTTGTCATCCTATCTTGCTCTCACTCTGCTAAACCTTTCCCCGCGCCCGAATCAAGTGCTGTTCCCGGAGCACCATTGCCTGCCAGCTCCTTCCCCCAGCCTCCAGACCGAGATCTTTATGAGCTTACTAGACGCCTGCGGCCCCCACCTCCCCAGTCTACTGTCAGCATTTCGGCTCCCTCGAACCAAGATATAGGTCGAATCGAAGCTTTTTCTGCCATGAATTTAGATACAGAACAGCACCTCACCATTACTGCCTCCCTCCGCTATATTAGTCTCCATGCCTACTGGTACATGGAACAGGGCACCGCCATCACTAACCAAAACCTAGAAAAGGCAGCCCAGGAGTTCGAGGAGCGCATTTACCCTACTTTAACTTCGTTTTTTGGCGTTCCTTCTGCCCTTAAAGCCCAGGGCGATTCACGCATAACTATTCTTAATGCCAATATCCCGGGGGTAGCTGGCTACGTCAGCGAGATGGATCAATTTCCTCCTTGGGTTAACCCTTACAGCAATCAGCGCCCGATGATATACATGAACATCGCCGCTGTGGGCCCAGGGTCCCAATCCTACACCGCCGTTTTAGCCCACGAACTACAACATCTCCTCCACTGGTACGCTGACTCCAACGAAGAGGTTTGGGTCAACGAAGGACTCTCCGAACTAGCCACCAATCTTGCTGGCTTCGAGGTGGCCTCTTTAAGATCTTTTCTCAATGCCCCTGATACCCAGCTCAACGATTGGGCGGAAAAACCACAAGACAGCTTAAGCCACTATGGCGCTGCCTATTTGTTCATGAAATACCTATACCAGCATTACGAAGATAAAGACGGCGCCAAAGAACTAGTTGCTGAAAAAGAGGACGGCATACTCGGAATAAACCGTTACCTAGCCCAAAAAGGCTACCAAAAGGATTTCGATTCCATATTCCAGGACTGGACTATCGCCAATTATTTAGATGATCCTCAAGGAGGGTCTTACAGCTATCCGGATATCTCAGTACGAGTGAAGACCACAGAGACAGTGAGTAACCCAGGCCAACGCTCCGATACAGTCCACCAATATGCCGCCGATTACATCGACCTACAGCTAAAAGGTGATTTTCTAATCAACTTCGCTGGGAATTCTACTGTCAAGATTCTGCCTAATACCCCACACAGTGGTTTCTACCAATGGTGGAGCCAGCGCGGCGATGCTATTGATAGTACTCTCAGCCGGGAATTCGATCTTACTGGGCTTACCAAAGCTACTCTACAATTCTGGCTGTGGTACGATATCGAAAAGGGATGGGATTACGCTTATTTGGAGGTTTCATCAGATGGGGGTAAGACGTGGAACATGCTAACCGGACCCCACACCACGCCAGAGAACCCAGTGGGCAATAGCTACGGTCCTGGTTATACGGGGGTCAGCGGTGGAGGTGTAGAGCCAACCTGGATCGAAGAAAACATAGACCTAACTCCCTACGCTGGCAAAAAGATACTGCTCCGGTTTGAGTACATCACGGACGAGGCCGTTTCCAACAACGGTCTAGCCTTGGATGACATATCTATCCCGGAGCTGGGCTTTTTGGATGACGCCGAGTCCGATAGGGGATGGCAGGCCCAGGGTTTCGTCAGAACCGACAATGTAATACCCCAGCGATTCAGTGCCCAAGTCATCGAAATAGGTGGGAAAAACCAGGTGGTATTGATACCATTGGATTCAACCCAACGAGGAAGTTTAGAAGTTAAGGGTTTGGGACGAGAGTGGAAACAGGCAATATTGGTTGTCGCCGCTCTAGCACCATATACCACAGAGGTCGCCCCCTACCAATTCTCCATAGTCCCTGTTCCATGACCTAGCTCCTTGGTTGCTAAGCCATTCAGGCCAGTGTATAATCAAATCCCAGGGAGCAGAAACCCTGCTCCCTTTTTGACCTTTAATTAACGGAGTAGCATGTTCATCGCCGTCATCGGGGGCTCAGAGTGCTCCCCGGAGGTCAGCCAAATAGCGGAAGCGGTGGGGCGGGAACTGGCGCGCCGAGGGGCTACGGTGGTGAGTGGGGGGCTGGGAGGAGTTATGGAGGCCGCTTGTCGAGGCGCCCGAGCCGAGGGGGGACACACCATTGGCATTCTTCCCGGGAGTCGTCGCGAAGAAGCCAATCCCTACGTAGAGTTCGCCATTCCCACCGGATTAAGCTACGCCCGTAACGCTATCGTGGTCAAAGCAGCCCAAGCCGTCATCGCCATCGATGGTAGTTTTGGCACCCTTTCCGAGATCGGTCACGCCCTGGCCGAAGGCATCCCTGTGGTGGGGCTAAATACCTGGTATGTGTCCCAGGAGGAGCAGAACTGCGATTCCATCATCATCGCTGAAAGCCCTCTCGATGCTGTAGAAAAAGCCCTGGCCGCTGCCCAAGAGGCGGAAAAGACCAAGAGAGGCCAAGTTCAGTGACCATAAAAGACATTCATGGGCGGGAAATTTTGGATTCCCGGGGCAATCCCACCGTAGAGGTGGAGGTGGAACTGGCAGATGGCACGGTAGGACGAGCCTCTGTTCCTTCGGGGGCCAGCACGGGTGCCCATGAGGCCATAGAGCTTCGCGATGGCGATAAGGCGCGCTATCGAGGTTTAGGAGTGCTTAAAGCGGTGGCCAATATCCAGAATGTCATCCGTCCAGCTCTAGTCGGCGCATCTGAACAAGACCAAGAGGCCCTAGACAAAACCCTCATCGAGCTAGACGGAACCCCCAATAAGGCCAGATGGGGGGCCAATGCCATACTGGGAGTATCTTTGGCCGTGACCCATGCTGCTGCCGCCTCACAAAAAATTCCTTTGTACCGTTATCTGGGTGGAGACAACGCCTGTCTTCTGCCCGTTCCCCTGATGAACATCCTCAACGGAGGCAAGCACGCCGCCGACTCCACTGACTTACAGGAATTCATGATCGCGCCCGCTGGGGCCAAAACCTTCGCCGAGGCCTTACGTATGGGTGTAGAGGTATATCATGGTCTCAAGAAAGTCCTCCAGGATCGAGGCCTTAGCACTGGCATCGGCGATGAGGGCGGTTTCGCTCCTTCTCTCGCCTCTAACAAGGATGCTGTCGAAGCGGTTGTGGCCGCCATTGAGGCGGCAGGCTACCGACCCGGCCAGGATTGCTACATCGCCCTAGACCCAGCGGCCTCGGAGCTCTATCATGATGGCAAGTATCTGCTCCCCAAGGAGGGGGTAACCCTCACCAGCGCCGAGCTAGCCGACTACTTTGCCCGATGGGTCTCTGCTTATCCCATCATCAGTATCGAGGATGGTATGGCCGAGGACGACTGGGAGGGCTGGCGTCTCCTCACCGCCAAGCTGGGAAGCCGAATTCAGTTGGTGGGGGACGACCTCTACGTTACCAACACCCAGCGTCTGGCCCGGGGCATCGCTGAAAAGGCCTCCAACGCTATTCTCATCAAGCCCAACCAGATCGGGACCCTCACCGAGACCCTGGCCGCCATCCGCATGGCTCAAGGAATGGGCTGGGCGGCGGTGGTAAGCCACCGCTCCGGGGAGACCGAAGACACGACGATAGCCGACCTGGCGGTGGCCACAGGCACGGGCCAGATCAAGGCCGGCGCCCCCTGCCGCTCGGAGCGGGTGGCCAAATACAACCGCCTGCTGCGCATCGAGGAGGAGCTAGGGAAAAGAGAGCGGTATGCGGGAAAGAGGGCGTTTGGGAGATTGAGCTGAGCTGTTGCTTGCGGGGGTCACTACACCTCCCTTTGAAACATTAGGCACTGTGTCAATACCTAAGTGAATCGATGTAAGAGGAGCTAAACCATGGGCATTACCCTAAATCAAATTTTGGCTCTTGTTGGCAACTTGGACGATTCTTCAGGAGATAACACCCCGCGAGAACGTTTTAGGAAGTTTTTAAAAGAAAACGTTCTTGAGGTCGGACAAATTCGAGATTATGTCAATGAATGCCTAAGAAATTCAGGTGATCAATACAATCGTGCCCTTCAAGATTTGGTAAATTACTTAGGGGATTTCCTCGGATTCCAAGTCAACTTCGGCCGTTATCATGGGGTTCAGGGTAAAATTGGGTTCGATGGGCATTGGAACTCACCTATTGGGTTCCACGTTGTTGCCGAGGTGAAGACAACGGAGACATACGCTATTAAGACTTCAACTCTTGTTGGCTATGTAGATCAGTTGATTTCTGAGAAGCAAATACCCAACTGGGACAACGCCTTGGGGCTATATATAGTTGGACGCCCAGATCATGAGATTCGCCAACTCGAGAATGCTATAGTGGCAGAAAAGCGAACGCACCAACTGCGCATCATTTCTGTAGAATCTCTTTTATCTTTAGCAGACATGATTAACGAATACGATATCGGCCACGACGATATTCTGGCTGTAATACGCCCATCGGGTCCAACCATTGATCCAATTGTTGACCTTATGGCACGTTTATTTGTCGAGCCTAAAACAATGGAGATGCTAGAAAAGGCGCTTCCACCTCCAGAAATTTCCGAGGAAGGTGACGCTGCTTACTGGCTTACACCAGTAAAAGCGGACAAAGCGGAAACGGCGGAAGAAGTAATCCAAACCCTTGTCGGGCGAGAAAGGGTTTATGCTTTTGGCGAAAGGACACCTGGAAGAAAGCATTTAAAAGCAGGCGATTGGATATGTTTTTACGCGACAGGGAAAGGCGTAGTCGCC
>JACQTR010000225.1 GCA_016210705.1 Chloroflexota bacterium
AACTCGATTATTGGTGCATTTAATAGATGGCACATCGTCAAATCCAGCGCAGGATTTTCACAACGTCAACACTGAGCTATTTCTCTTCCAACCCGCCCTGAGAGAGAAGCCCCAAATCCTCGTGGTAAACAAAATAGACTTACCCTCGGTACAGGAGCGGCTGCCCCAAATTAAGAAGGAACTAGCCCCTTTAAATAAGCCCCTTTTCTTCATCTCTGCCCTCACTGGAGAAGGAATTGGCCCTTTAGTGACCCATATTGGCGAGGTTTTGCAGAGGTTAGGGAAGCAGGAGCCTGAGATCTCTCCACCTGCTACTGTCTTTCGGCCTCGCTCTCGGGACCTCTTTCAGGTGGTAAAGGTGGATGATGCCTTCGTTATTTCGGGTAAAACCATATACCGTTTAGCGGTTATGACCGATTGGGCTAATCCTGAATCCCTAGACTTGTTGCGGCGTCGCCTGACCAGGATGGGTGTAAAGAGGGCTCTGACCAAAGCCGGAGCCAAGCCTGGGGATAAGGTGCGTTTGGCGGATAAGGAGATGGATGCATGGTGAGGGTGGGAGTTTTGGGGGGCACCTTCGACCCCATTCACATAGCCCATCTTTTTGTGGCCGAGGAGGTGAGCTATAAACTGGGGCTGGCTCAGGTAATCTTTGTCCCTGCTGGTCAACCTTATCTTAAAGAAGAAAAAGCCATCACACTGGCCGCTCATCGGCTGGAGATGGTGAGGCGAGCCATAGCCTCTAACCCTCGCTTCCAACTATCCACCTTGGACATAGAGCGAGCGGGGCCTACCTATAGCGTCGATACCCTTGTCGCCTTGCGCCAGCAGCAACCGGAGGCGCAGTTTTATTTTATAGTGGGCGGCGATACCCTGGCCGAACTTCCTCGGTGGCGGGAGCCGGCGCGCCTGGCCGAGCTATGCTATCTGGTGTCTGTTGCCCGCCCCGGCTATCAATCCCCGCCGTGGGCCACCTTAGAGGCCGCTATTCCCCAGGCCAGGGAGCGGATCCTAGTTTTGGATGTTCCCCAGATGGACATCTCCTCTACCGAGATAAGGGCCCGAGTAGCTCAGGGTTTGCCCTTTCGCTATCTGGTGCCAGAGGCGGTGGCAGAGTACATTGTGGAACACAAGCTTTACCATAGGGCTTAGACTCCCTTCGACAGGCGGTTCGACTGAGCTCACCGAGTCTCAGGGCAAATCCTGAGGGCTCAAGCCCGAAAAGTTAGTGGTTCTTCAAAGCCCAGTCGTAGGGCACTTCCTTGCTGTCCCAGGGGAGGCGATGCTCATCGGGATGTACGCGGTCATAAAGTTGGTTGGGGAAATTGATGAGCAGGGATGGCTCCACTCCTATAGTCTTGTAGCCGTGGATGACATTGGCCGGCACCTTGACCAAAATGGGGTTCTGCTCCCCCAAGAAGAACTCTTGAACCTCCCCCTTGGTGGGAGAACCTTCCCTGTTGTCGTAGAGGACTAGCTTAACCATGCCCTTCATGGCGGTAAAAAGGTCGTCTTGGCCCAGGTGATAGTGCCAGGCCCGCACCACGCCGGGGTAGTTTAGGGCCACGTAGGCCTGAGCAAAGCGCTCGAAGATATCGTCGTCGGTGCGCAGGAGCTCGGTAAGAAAGCCCCGCTCGTCGGCATTTATCCTTAGTTGCTTCGTCTGTACACCTTGGATCATGATTGCCTCCTAAAGGGATTTGGCTATTTCTCGGTGCTTATCTGATAAGTCTGGCCATCGGCAAGGATGGTAACAGTGCCCTTTGCATCGGTGCCGTAAATCTGGGCACCCACCTTTTGCAGAGCAGCGATGGTTTCCGGGTGAGGATGGCCGTAGCTATTATCCACGCCAGCCATATAGATTGCAACAGAAGGCTGAACCGCCTGTAGGAAGGCTGGGGACGAGGATGATCGTGAGCCGTGATGGCCCACTTTGAGTATCGAAGCGCGAACATCGAGTCCTGCGCCCAGCATACTGGCCTCAGCTTCCTTTTCGGCGTCGCCGGTGAAAAGGATTGTAGTCGTTCCATAAGCCAGCCTCAGGACTATGGAGTTGTTGTTTGTGTCATTGAAGAGCTTCGAGGGAGGGTTGAGGATTTGGAAGCTAAGGGCATCTACGGTGATGGTTCCGCCCCTTTGGGCTTGATGTACTTGTGCTTTCTCCTCGTTCACGGCGACCATGAAGTCGTTATAGGTTTTGGAGGTAGCCTTGTCCCCGTTGAGCCAAATATCTTTTACCTGAAAATTCTTTAGAACCGAGCTCAGTCCGCCGATGTGGTCCGCATGGGGGTGGGTGGCCACCATGGCTTCTAGAGGCCCATCTACGTGCTTTTTGAGGAAGGCCACCAGCTTGGTTTCCGTCTGCTTTTCCCCGCCATCGATCAAGACCTCATGCTCTCCGTGGTCGAGGAGGATGGCGTCCCCCTGGCCGACATCGATGAAATAGACGGCTAAACGCTCTTCTTGCGCTGGCGGGCTGGCGGCCGGGGCTAACGTTTGTTGGCAGGAGGCCAGGATAAGTAGAAGGCCAAGAAGGGAGATGAGCCAAGGTTTGAGCCTCACTGGGGTAGTGTGTTATGGCATTAAGGAGCAATGCCAATTAAAATGAGAGGAACTGCGGGAATGCCGCGTTCTTGTCGGATAACATTGTAT
>JACQTR010000020.1 GCA_016210705.1 Chloroflexota bacterium
GGAGGCCGGCTATGAGGTGATTGGTGTAACTATGCGTCTGTGGACGGAGGTAAGGGCCGATCTCCTCTCTTACCATGCTACTTGTTGCTCAGTAGAGGCGGTGGACGACGCCCGGAGGGTGTGTCAGATCCTGGATATACCCTTCTATTTGGTGAACCTGGAGCGGGAGTTCCAGAGCTACGTGGTGGACTACTTCTGCCGTGAATACCTAGAGGGTCGTACCCCCAATCCCTGCTTAGCCTGCAATCAATTCATCAAATTCTCTGTCCTTCTCCAGAAGGCTATGGCCTTGGGGGCCGATTACCTGGCCACAGGGCATTATGCTCGTATAGAGCTCGGTGATGGCAGCTACCGTCTGTTGAAAGCGGTGGATGGGGCCAAGGATCAATCCTACGTCCTCTTTACTCTGGGGCAGGAAGAAATGGCTCGCCTTTTGTTCCCCATCGGCCATTATCTCAAGAGCCAGGTGCGGCAAATGGCGGCGGAGAGGGGCCTCCCCGTGGCTACTAAAAGGGATAGCCAGGAGATATGCTTTATCCCCGATAACGACTACCGACGCTTTATCGGAGAGAGGGCCTCCTCGGTGCCAGGCCCCATCATCGATAGGCGAGGCAATGTTCTGGGTCGCCACCAGGGCTTGGCCTACTATACTATAGGCCAACGTCACGGTCTGGGACTGAGCTCTGCGGAGACCCTCTATGTGCTGGCCATAGACATGGTTACCAATGCCCTGGTTGTTGGTACCCAGACAGAGCTTTGGAGCGAGACCCTGGTGGTAGATCCCGTATATTATGTTTCTGGCCAATCACCTTCTGAGTCAGTGGTCGTATCGACTAAGGTGCGTTATAAGTCATTGGAGGCGGCAGCTTGGTTAATTCCCCAGGACTCTAGGGCTCTGGTGCGGTTTGCTACTCCCCAGCGGGCCATCACTCCGGGACAGGCGGCTGTGTTCTATCAGGGAGAGGACGTTTTTGGAGGAGGGATCATAGCGGCTACCGAGTCCTCGAGGGTGATGGAGGGATGTGGTACTTTATCTGAGGTCTCCCTTGGCCTCCGCTAAACCTACCTGGGATATTCAATCTCTACGCCAGGAGATTCCAGCCACCCAACGCGTGATTTATCTTAACACGGGATGGTCGGGGCCGTCCCCACGGACGGTGGTGGAGGCAGTGAAGGAGCGCCTGGAGTGGGAGAGTTATGAGGGTCCCACCAGCCGACACGTCTTGGAGAGCTGGCTCCAGCTCCAAGGGCAGGTTCGAGAGGCGGTGGCTCGTTTTGTGGGAGCTAGTGCCGAGGAGATATCTCTGACTCAAAATACGACTGAAGGCATCAATATTGTTACCAACGGGCTGCCCTGGCGGCGAGGCGATGAGGTGGTGGTGTGCCGCCTAGAGCACAGCTCAGTGGTTATCCCCGCTTATTATTTGGAGAGACGCTACGGCGTAAGAGCGAGGGTCGTGCCTTTGCAACCCGCGGACGGTAAAGATACAATTTTAGACAAATTGGAGTCGGCTTTGGCAAACCATCCTCGCCTCCTCATCCTCAGCCACGTTCAATATAGCACTGGCTTGCGACTCCCCCTAGCCGAGATTCAAAAGATGGCACATGAGCGTGGGATTTTGGTATTGGTGGACGGGGCTCAATCGGTGGGGCAAATTCCGCTAAATGTGGATGAGTTAGGTTGCGATTTTTACGCTTTTCCTGGCCATAAATGGCTTTTGGGCCCCGATGGGGTCGGGGCTCTATTTGTACGCCGAGATCTTATTCCCCAAGTAGAGCCGACAAAGGTGTCCGGGCGCGCCGTCTCCAACTACGATTTCGAGGGGACTTGGGTACCCAATACTCTCCCCATCCGCAAGTTTGAGCTTACCACAACTAGCGGGCCGCTATGGTCGGGATTAATGGCGGCTATCGCCTTTTTGGATTCCATAGGTATAGGTAATATAGAAGCCCGGATGGCAGTTTTAGTGTCTCAGCTGCGTAGGCTCCTAATGGCTGTACCTGGGGTCACGGTGTGGAGTCCTAGCAGAGTAGAGATGGCCTCGGGCCTGGTGAGCTTTTCTTTAGAGGGGGTTGAGCCTCAAGCAGTTACTTCCTTCTTATGGGATGATGCTAGGATAGTGGCTCGTAGCGTTGCTTTACCCCCCAGCACTCGTCTCTCGGTGGCATTTTTTAACACAGAGGAAGAGATAGAGGTCGCTGTGGGCACTATAGCTCGTTTGGCCAGCCAAAAAGGGGCTCTCGGGGCCCATAAGGCAAAGGGGCCGAATTTTGAGGAGACTTTATGAAGGCCTGGGTGTTTCATGGGCCGAGACAAATGAGCTTGGAGGATAGGCCCGTTCCCCAGGTGGGGCCGGGCGATATTTTGATCCAGGTCAAGGCCACGGCCATCTGTGCCTCCGATATCCGAGTGTACAAGGGGGAGAAGGATGCCCGAGCCGGGGTGATTTTGGGCCATGAGGTGGCAGGAGGGGTGGTGGATATGGGTGCTGAGGTGGAGGGGTTTGCTTTGGGAGATGATGTTACCCTCTACCCTATATTAGCTTGTGGTAAATGCCTCTTTTGTCAGCAGGGGCATCGAAATCGCTGTTCGGAGCGCACTACTCTGGGCTATGAGCACGATGGAGGCTTGGCCGAATACCTCCTTATCCCCGAAGCTCTGGTCAGACAAGGCCATGTAATGAAGGTACCCGCCGGCCTATCGTTGCCAGTGGCCGCTCTTACCGAACCCCTGGCCTGCTGTTTGAACTCTTTAGAAACCTGCAAGGTGAAATTGGGGCAGTCTCTTCTCATTGTAGGTGGAGGGCCTATGGGGTTGATGCATCTCCTCTTGGCCCAAGCCCTAGGCTGCTCCTTGGTTATAGTTAGTGAACCTTTGGAGGCTCGGCGTAGAATAGCCCGGGAGTGGGGAGCTATCACCCTTGACCCCCGAAGTCAAGATATTAGGAAAGAGGTGATAGGGCTGACCCGAGGGATGGGCGTGGGGGCTGTCGTCGTAACTGTAGGAGAACCGGGGATAGTGTTGGAAAGCTTGGAAGTGGTTAGTAAGAACGGCTGTGTTAGTCTCTTCGCTGGCTTTCCTCCTGGCTCTTCCGTCACTCTTGACCCTAATCTCATCCACTATAATGTCCTTATTCTTACCGCTAGTCAGAACGCCACGCCCGATCAGTTCCGTCGTGCCCTTAGTTTAGCCCCCAACCTGCCTTCGCTGGAGAAGCTTATAACCCATTGTCTTCCTTTGGGCGAAACCCTAAGCGCTTTTGAGGCCAGAATGAGCCAGGTGGGGCTAAAGTGGGTGATAACGCCTTAGTCTTCGGGGAGTTTAGCGTCTTCTCCCAATACCAGTCGCAAGTCCGCAGAGCTTTGAGGGTCGTTCTGGGAGCGTATGCGGGAGGAGGGTAGGCCCAATAAATCGGCTATGAGGGAGGCGCTGTATTTCTTGCTACTGAGGTTGATTAATAAAGTTTGACTGTGGTCGGTTTTGTCTTGGGCGTTATCGTAGGTGACCTGCTGGAATCCTCTCCGTTGTAGTGTTTCGGCCATTTTTTGGGCTAGACCTGGTGTAGTGGTTCCATTAAGAATCTCTACCCGGGCTGCCTCGGCCCTGAGTCTAGCATCAAAGAAAACCTCATTTACTAGCTCCTCTAGCTTGGCCCGATCGGGTACCAGAACACTGGCCCCTTGGGAGGTGGTGCGAGAAGTCACGTAGTTGTTGTCGATGGTGCGGGTAGTAATTTTATCAGTGGCGATATCATTGCCGATATTTGCTAATCGAATCATTTCAGACACCGAGAGGTCGGTCTTGATAGCGCGGTTGAATTGACCCCACAAAGAGGGGAGCTTAGGCAGGATGCCAACATTGAGGGCTTTGTCACGAATCGACATGAGGAGTTGTTGTTGGTGTCGCATTCTCCCGTAATCGGCCTCCTGATAGCGGGAGCGGGCATACCAAAGGGCCTTTTCCCCGTTCAGGTGCTGCTGACCAGCGGGGATGTATACATTCATGGTTTCGTAGTCATCGGTGGGAAATTGGGGGTCATATAGAGGTTTTTCTAAAGAGACATCTATGCCCCCCAAGGTATCGATGATTTTAGCGAACCCCTGGAAATCGATGATTACGTAATAATGTATCTTAACCCCCAAGTTGTACTCTATAGCATTTTCTAATAGTGAAGCCCCGCCGCCAGGCTCCTTCTTGAGCTCGCCATAAACATAGGCGGTGTTGATCCGATCATAGATAGTACTGCCATCGGATAAGGGTATTGGCACCCACAGGTCGCGGGGAATGCTCAACATTCCCGCTGTTTTCCCGTAAGGGTCAAGGGTAGCTATTAGTATGGTGTCGGTGCGCGTGGGGGCGTCACCTTCAGATGGGCGCCGATCAATGCCCACAAGAAGGATATTGATCCGCTCCTTTTTATCCCAATCGGGGGCATTAGCGCTGGCACTGCCAATGTTAGGTAGATGTACGTAGCCTTCGATAAAAGCTACCACGACGTCGTCTAAATTTGAAACCAAGATGCCCACCATGACCAAAAGGGCTATCAAAAGTCCAAATAGTAGACTAGGAACCCTTCGTTTCCTGTTTTTCGTTCCCGACTTTTTGATGGCTCGTTGTGGCAAAACTTCCTCCTTGGCTGCGGCGGTCATTATAGTCCCACTCTTTAGGCCAAGTCAACGTTGTGTACTCGTCCAGTAGATCCCGTACACTTTTTGCTCTTTTCATGTGGGATAGAACCGTTGCAGAAACTGCAAAGGCGTTAGGTAGCCCAAGGCTTGATGGGGCCGCACCGTGTTGTAGCGGTGCTCCCA
>JACQTR010000028.1 GCA_016210705.1 Chloroflexota bacterium
ATCTTACACCTTTGAGGCTAATGGTGTCAACATATTATGCCTTTATTTACGTATCAATTCTAATTAGTTAGATGACCCCTTTATCTCGCATATTGCCTATGTTCTCAGGGTCATAGCCCAAGCTTAGTAGAACCTCTTCCGTATGTTCTCCTAGGTAAGGGGCAAAATCCCGAACCTGGCCCGGAGTTTTGGAGAGTTTTACAGAGATACCCACTTGCTTTACCGTGCCTACTACAGGGTGTTCTAGCTCTATCACCATTTGGCGGTGAATAATTTGGGGATCGGAAAAGACTTCGTCAAAATTATATACAGGGCCAACACATACGTCCGTTTGCCGCAGCAAGGCAAACCACTCATCCCTAGTTTTGGTGCGGAAAACCTCTTGGAAGATAGATCTTATCTCCGCCGCTTTCTGACCATAGGCATTTTGATAAGGTATGAGGTCCTCGCGGCCCAGAATTCGACACAAGTTGGCGTAAAACCAAGGCTCTAAGGCCCCTATGCTAATGTATTTGGCATCCTTAGTTTCGTAAATATTGTAGTAAGGGACCGCCCCAGAAAGACGTGTATTCCCTTTTCCAGGCACATGGCCCGTGGCAAAATAGCTCGATGCTAGTGAAGCCATAAGGTGGAGGACACCATCGGTCATTGCTATGTCTAAATACTGTCCTTGCCCCGTTTTCTCTCTGGCCCAGAGGGCGACCATTATAGCTAAGGCGGCATGCATTCCACCGCCGGCGAAGTCCGCCAGTATATTATGAGGTATAGATGGCCGGCTCCCAGGCCAGCCGATCAAGCCTAAGGCACCGGCCACGGAAATATAGTTAACGTCGTGGCCCACCATATCGCGGTAAGGCCCGTCCTGGCCATAGCCGGAAATAGAGCAATAAATAATCCCGGGGTTTATACTGGATAAGGTCTCGTAATCTACAGCCAAACGCTTGACTACTCCCGGCCTAAATCCCTCTACCACCACATCGGCTTTTTCAGTTAACCGATAAAAAATGCGCCGCGCTTCCTCAGTCTTAAGATTTAAAGTCATGCTTTTTTTATTTCGTTCCAGGGCATCAAAGGCGACGCTTCTCTCAGAGACAGTAGTGGAGCCAACAAACCCAGTGTCTCGGGTGCCCTGACTTTGCTCAACTCGACGGCCCGCTAGGCCGAAAGGCTCTTCGATCTTGAGAACATCAGCCCCTAAATCGCCCAAAAGCATGGTGCAATAGGGCCCTGGGGCCAAGCGAGACAGATCTAGGATTTTTATACCTGCCAAAGGTAAGGTCACAAGCCACCTCCTGTTCGAATGTACATTGACCTAATTAGGCCTGCCGGAATCCCTTTAATGGGCATGGTCTTTGTGCGTTTCAAGAAGTGCGAATAAGGCTCGATTACTTAATATGCCCTTTTCCCGATTACTGTCAATACCGTCGGAGGGAGCCCGACTGGGCCTTGTCTGAGGGCGTATTCATTTGCTAATATAGAGCAAGCTCCGGATAAATTCAGTCTTGATTTGAAAGTGTGAGCAAAAAGGGTCGTGACTTCAAAATATAACCCGCAAGAAATCGAAATCAAATGGCAAGCCCGCTGGGCCGAAGATCACCTATATGAGGTGAGGGATGATGACCCTAGACCTAAATTTTACGCCCTGACCATGTTCCCTTACACATCGGGGGATCTTCACGTCGGCCATTGGTATGCCCTGGCACCTATAGACGCTTACGCCCGTTACATGAGGATGAAAGGCTATAACGTGCTACATCCTATAGGGTTCGATGCCTTTGGCCTTCCTGCTGAAAATGTTGCCATTAAGCAGGGCATCCATCCTTTTATCTGGACTATGAATAACATCGATACTATGCGGCGCCAATTGAAAAAAATGGGTAACGTTTATGACTGGAGCCGTGAAATCATTACCTGTTTGCCCGAATACTATAAGTGGACTCAGTGGCTGTTTCTCCAACTCTATCATGCAGGGTTGGCCTACCGGGCGCTGGCCCCAGCCAATTGGTGCCCACATTGTCAGACAGTGCTGGCCAATGAGCAAGTCATGAGTGACGGGACTTGCGAACGTTGCCAAACCCCTGTTACGCGTCGCTTGCTGGAGCAATGGTTTCTGCGCATCGCCCGCTACGCCGAAGAACTCCTAAATTTCGATAGCTTGGACTGGCCGGAGCGGGTAAAGATTATGCAACACAATTGGATAGGGAGAAGCGAAGGGGTAGAAATAGCTTTTCCCTTGGCCGGAGGGGAAGAACCCATTTCCATATTTACCACCCGCCCTGATACCATTTATGGGGTCACCTTCCTAGTGTTGGCTCCCGAACATCCTTTAGTTTCTCAAGTGACCACAAACTCCCACCGCCAGGCGGTGAACGCCTATATCGAGGCCGCGGCTCGGCAAAGCGACATCCAACGCCTATCCACCGAGCGGGAGAAGACGGGGGTATTTACTGGTTCATATGTTATAAATCCCCTTAATGGGAAACAGGTGCCAATTTTTGTGGCCGACTATGTCCTTTTAAGCTACGGAACTGGAGCGGTAATGGGCGTCCCTGCCCACGATAGCCGCGACTTCGATTTTGCCAAGAAATACGATATACCCATCCCAGTAGTTATCGCCCCGCCAGGATGGCAAGGTGAGGAACTAGCCGCCGCCCATGTCGAATCGGGAATTATGGTTAACTCTGGCCAATTCAATGGCTTGTCCAGCGAGGAAGGTTTAAAGGCCATCACTGATCTTATGGAGGTCCAGGGCTACGGAAAACGCACTGTGACCTATCGACTCCGCGATTGGCTCATCTCGCGGCAACGCTACTGGGGAGCTCCTATACCGATAGTTTATTGCCCTCAATGCGGCACAGTGCCCGTTCCTGAGTCGCAGCTCCCCGTTCTTCTGCCAGAGGACGCCGAGTTCCGGCCTACGGGGGAATCACCTCTTAAATACAATGCTGCTTTCCTTAATACTATCTGCCCACGCTGCCACTCCCCCGCTCAGCGAGAGACGGATACCATGGACACTTTTATCTGCTCCTCCTGGTACTTCCTTCGCTACGTCAGTCCGCACTACAACGCCGGTCCTTTCGACCCGGAGAAGCTTCGTCTTTGGCTCCCCGTAGACCTTTATACAGGAGGTGTGGAGCACGCCACTATGCACCTCCTCTACGCTCGCTTTTTCACCAAAGCACTGCGTGACCTGGGGCTAGTGAATTTCGATGAACCATTCCTTCGTCTCGTCAATAACGGCACTATCCTTGCCGATCATCAAAAAATGAGCAAATCCCGTGGTAATGTGATCAATCCCGATGAATATGTGTCCAGGCTCGGAGCCGATGCCATGCGAGCCTATCTCATGTTTATGGCGCCATGGGAACAAGGAGGCGATTGGAGCGCCCAGGGTATCAACGGCATTGCCCGCTGGCTGAAACGAGTATGGGATTTGGTGCATTCGGAGAGAGAGCGCGGCCACAAGTCAGTGCCTAACGATTCAACCTTGATGGAGCTGCGCCGCCTCATCCATAAGACTACCAAGAAGGTGGCAAAGGATCTGGAGGCCTTTCATTTAAACGTTATGTTGGCCAGCCTCATGGAATACACTAACTTCCTAGCCAAGATGGAGAAAAGCTACGCTATCCCGGAGCCTTTATGGCAGGAGGCCGTAGAAAAACTTCTGCTTCTTCTGGCCCCTACCGCTCCCCACCTGGCCGAGGAGCTTTGGCAGCGCATGGGCCATCCTTACAGTATCCATAATCATCCCTTTCCCTCCTGGAATGAAGCGATGGTGACAGAGGAAGAATTTACCCTCATTATTCAGGTCAACGGCAAGCTTAGGGATAAAGTGGTTGTTCCTGTTACCATCACCAAAGAAGAAGTCCAAGCCCTAGTCTCGGGCCGGCCTCGCATCCAGCCCTATTTAAAGAATGGCCGGGTGGATCGGCTTTTTTACATTCCTGGGCGCTTGGTAAACATCGTAAATTGACAGTCTAACCCCCTTGCATTACAGTGAATTAAGGAGAGAGAGGGTTATGGCCACTCGGGACGAGGAGGGCAGCCTTGAAGTTAGAGCTCGTTACAATCGCGCTGCTTACCTTTATGACCTGGTTCAGTGGCCTATGGAGGCTTTGTTCTTTCGTCGTTGGCGACGGCGTTTGTGGAAGGGGGTCGAAGGGAAACGTATCCTGGAGTTAGGGGTAGGCACGGGAGCCAATTTTCCTCACTATCCTCGGGATAGAGTTAATGTTGCTGTTGATCTCAGTGATAAGATGCTGGGTCGAGCTCAGAAGCGATCGCGTCAGGATAGGCTGGCGGTGGCCTTAGCAATAATGGATGTGGAGAAACTAGCTTTCCGTGATGATACCTTTGACACGGTGGTGACCAGTTTTGTCTTCTGTTCGGTGGCTGATCCCGTAGCCGGCTTAAAAGAAGTCGCCCGAGTGTGCAAACCAAGCGGGAAGATTTACCTTTTGGAACATGTGCGCAGCCAAACTATTTTGGGGTGGTTTATGGATCTATTGAACCCCTTAGCTGTACGTCTCGGTGGAGAGAATATCAATCGTCGTACTGCAGCCAACGTCAATAAAGCAGGCCTCCACCTCAAGGAAGAAAAGAAACTTCTCGGTGACGTAGTCCAAATTATCGAGGCCCAGGTTACCAAGGGGCAGGTAATGGAGGCGTCGAATGCGTAGCTCTTTGAGCTTAGGCAAAATTTTTGGCATTCCTGTTGGTATACACTATAGTTGGCTAGTAATTTTTTTCATTGTCACCCTGTCCCTGTCTCTTTATTACTTTCCTAGCAGGTATCCCTTTTGGTCTGAGCCTACTTATTGGGTGATAGGGATCAGCACTAGCCTACTTTTTTTCACTTCGGTGGTGACCCATGAGCTGGCCCATAGCGCTGTAGCCATAAACAAGGGCATACCCGTAAAGAGCATAACCCTCTTTATCTTCGGCGGCGTGTCCCACATTGCCAGAGAGGCCACACACCCCTCCACGGAATTGGTGATGGCGATGGCGGGACCTTTATCCAGCCTAGGTTTGGGTGTTTTCTTTGGTGCCCTTTGGCTCATAACCCATCCTTTCAGTGAACCCTTGGCTGCTTTAGCTTACTGGTTGGCAATAATCAATGTTTCTTTAGCCTTCTTTAACTTGATACCTGGCTTCCCTTTGGACGGCGGACGAGTACTGCGCTCCATAATATGGGGCATCACCGAAAACTACCGCCGATCTACTCAAATCGCCAGTTGGGCCGGGCAGGCAATCGCCTATCTTTTCATCCTCGGGGGAGTCATCATTATCTTCTCTGGGGGATTCGTCAATGGAATATGGTTGGCTTTCATTGGTTGGTTTCTAAATAACGCCGCTTCGGCTAGTTACCATCAGGCTGTGCTTCGGGATGTCCTCCAGGGCTTTACCGCCCAGGACGTGATGTCTAGAAATTACTCCATAGTGCCCCCTGAGTTGACTCTGGGCGAATTGGTGCGCAGCCACGTATTACGTAGCGATGGTCGGTCCTTTTTGGTGGTGGAGAATGGGCAGTTAGCAGGAATGGTGACCCTAAGCGATATTAGGGGGGTTTCTCGAGGGCGTTGGGACCTCACTTCTGTAAGCGAGGCCATGACCCCCATACAAAAACTAACGTTGATCAACCCTCAGGAGAATGCCTTAACAGTTCTAGACCAGCTAGAAGAGAAGGGCTACACTACTCAGATGCCTGTAGTGGAGGAGGGTCGCCTGGTGGGGATCATTGGCCGAGAGGATGTACTACGTTTCATAAGGGTACATTCAGAACTGGGGATGTAGATTTACCCCGCTGATTGAGATGCCTCGGATTCTCTCCCAATGATATCTCGCACTCTAGAAGCCATCGCTTTAGGTAAGTTGATAGGAATAGCCTCTCGCGCTTTAGGAAGGGGGGGGGGCACTGCTCTACCAGGGCTACTCGCCCAAAAGTTGGACCCTAACTTAGTTTCCTATCTAGCTTCTCAGATTAGCTGTGGCTCCATCATGGTCACCGGCACCAATGGAAAAACTACCACTTCCCGAATGATTGCCTCATTATTGCGTCAAAATCAACTCTATCCCCTCCATAACAGCTCTGGTTCAAATCTGATGAGGGGTATAGCCACCACCTTGGTGGAGAAGGCGACTTGGATACGGAGCCAGCCTTTTTCTGAAGAAAGCATAGGGCTATTTGAGGTAGATGAGGCTACTTTACCCCAAGCCATAGCCGAGATAAAGCCTAAGATGGTGATTATAACCAACCTTTTTCGAGATCAATTGGACCGCTACGGGGAGATAGACGCTGTTGCTAGTCGTTGGCAAGAAACCTTGGCCTCCCTTCCCGATACGGCCACAGTAGTTTTGAACAGCGATGACCCTGTGGTAGCCAGCTTGGGAGAAAACCTGGTTGCCAACGCCCTGTATTATGGAATAGAGGATACGACCTCTGGACATGACCAGATGGAACACGCCGCCGACTCTCGGTGGTGCCCTCACTGCGCCGTTGACTATAGTTACCTACTTTCTTACTATGGCCATTTGGGCCACTATTATTGTTCCCATTGTGAAAGACAGCGTCCCCAACCTCAGATAAAGGCGCTTCGATTGCGCCCCAAAGGTTTTGCAGGAACTGAAATAGATCTGGCTACACCCACTGGCATGACATCGATTACCATAGACATTCCTGGCGTTTACAACGTTTACAATGTTTTGGCAGCGGTGGCGGGGGCCTTTGCCTGGGGTGTACCCCTCCCTATTATCCAAAAAGGTCTGCAAGGGTTTACTGCTGCCTTTGGTCGTGGCGAGAGAATAAAGATAGATAACAAAGAAATCTGCTTGGTTTTGGCCAAAAACCCTGTCGGGCTCAATGAAGTGCTTAGAACCCTTTCCGCCGATGGTCTTCCCAAAGGCCTTCTCCTGATCCTAAACGATGAC
>JACQTR010000001.1 GCA_016210705.1 Chloroflexota bacterium
GCCAGGCCGAAGCGGATGGCAGAGACACCCTCGATGGTAAAGTCATCACTGCTGTGGTTGATGTCAGGAGGTAGGATAGCGATACCGAGGCGATGGCATTCGGCTACAGCGGCAGCGATCTTTGGGGGCTGACCCATGTTGATGGTTAGAACGGCGGTCATATACTCCGCAGGGTAGTTGGCCTTTAGGTAGGCTGTTTGGTAGGCGAGGATGGCGTAGCTGACGCTATGGGCCTTGTTGAAGGCATAGCCGGCAAAGGGCTCGATTAGGTCGAAAATCTGGCTGGCCAGGGTAGCGGGAAAGCCTTGTTTTGTGGCTCCGGCGATGAAGTGCTGCCTTTCCTCCCGCATGACCTCAGGGATCTTCTTGCCCATAGCCTTGCGGACTACATCGGCTTGACCTAAGGTGTAGCCGGCGAAGGTCTGGGCTATGAGGAGGACTTGGTCTTGATAGACGATGACACCATAGGTTTCCTCTAAAATATTGGCTAGAGCGGGATGAGGGTAGCGGATTGGATCGCCTTGTTTTTTACGAATAAATTCGGGGATGTGTTGCATGGGACCGGGACGATACAGGGCGATCATGGCCGAAACGTCGCCCAAGGTATTGGGCTTCAGCTCCTTTATGTATTTGCGCATGCCGGCACTTTCCAGTTGGAATATCCCTGTGGTCTCACCGGAGCCGAGGAGAACAAAGGTCGGGGTGTCATCCAGGGGGATGGCATCGAGGTCTATGGTGACGCCCTGGGTTTTGGCTATGATCTCTTGAGCTTTGGCGAGGATAGTGAGGTTTGCTAGGCCCAGAAAGTCCATCTTTAGTAGGCCGATGTGGGCGATATCCTCCATGGCGAACTGGGTTGTCAGAGAGTTTTGGGATTCGCCTTTTCCGGTTCGTTGTAGGGGCACGTGGTAAATCAAAGGTTCTCGAGATATAACGACCCCAGCAGCATGGGTGCTAGCGTGGCGGGCGATACCTTCTAGACTTTTGGCGGTATCTACTAGGTGTTGTACTGCTTCATCTTGAGAATATATGGTGTTGAACTCAGGGCTTTCGGCGAGGGCACGGTCTATGGTCATATTTAGGGCCGGGGGCACTAAACGTGCTACTCGATCAACGTCGCTATAGGCCATGCCCAGGGCTCGGCCCACATCTCGGATGGCGGCCTTGGCCCCCAAAGTGCCGAAAGTGATTATCTGGGCCACGCGGTCGTGGCCGTAGGTTTGGGCAACGTAAGCTATGACCTCGTCGCGGCGGTCGTCTTGGAAATCGAGGTCGATGTCGGGCATCTCACGGCGCTCCACATTGAGAAAGCGCTCGAAAACCAGGCGGTGAGCCAATGGGTCGACGGTGGTGACCCCCAGGCAGTAGAGGGCGAGGCTGGCGGCGGCGCTGCCCCTTACCCCGAAAAGGATCTTATGTTTTCGGGCGTAAGCGGCGATGTCGGCTACCACCAAAAAGTAATCGGCGAACTGGGTTTGTCGCACTACATCTAGTTCGTAGGCGAGGCGTTTTTTGATCTCCTCAGAGGCTTGAGGATAGCGTTGGCTAAGGCCAGCCCAGCATAGGTCAGAAAGGTGTTCATCGGCGGTTTTGCCGGCTGGCGTGGGAACTTCAGGTAGGTGCAGGTGGCCAAAGTCCAAGTTTAGTTTGCACATTTGGGCGATACTTTGGGTGTTTTCTAGAGCTTGGGGCAGGTCGGGGAATAGGGAGGCCATTTCTTGGGGGCTCCTGAGATAAAAGGAATCCCCGGTCATCTTCATGCGTTTGGGGTCGTGGATGGAAGTGTTAGTCTGGATGCACAAAAGGACTTCGTGGGCATAGGCATCGCTTTGCATGGCGTAGTGAACATCGTTAGTGGCCACTAGCGGTAGGCCCAGGTCTCGGCTCAATGAGATCAACCTTTGGTTGATGGTCTCTAACTCTGGAATGGCGTGCTCCTGAAGCTCTAAATAAAAATCGCTAAAGGTCTCTCGGTACCAGCCGGCGGCGGTTTTGGCCTCCTCGGTGCGCCCTTCCAAGAGGAGGCGGGGGATTTCCCCCTGGGCGCAGGCGGAGAGGGCTATAAGGCCCTCGCTATGAATTCCCAGAAGTTCTTTATCTACCCTGGGTTTGTAATAGAAGCCCTCTAGGTGGGCTTTAGTGGTAAGTTGCAAAAGGTTGAGATAGCCGGCCTCGTTTTTAGCGAGGAGGACTAGGTGGTAAGGGTTTTTGTCAGCAGGGGATTTATTGTGTCGACCCTGCGGTGCCATATACATTTCGCAGCCAAGGATGGGTTTAATGCCAGCCTCTTGGGCCTCTTGATAGAATTGAAGGACGCCGTACATAGCGCCATGGTCAGTGATGGCCAGGCTATCCATACCCAGCTCTTTGGCCCGCTGGATAAGAGACGAGATTCGCCCCATGCCATCGAGGAGGCTGTACTCGGTGTGAACATGGAGATGGGTGAAGACTTCGGCCATTATGTTTCGGCTGTTTCCAGCTCAAAAGCGCGGTGGAGCGAGCGGACGGCCAACTCCATCTTGTCCCTGGCGATTATGCAGGTGATTCTGATCTCCGAGGTGGTAATGAGCTCGATGTTGATTCCGGCCTCATAGAGGGTCTGAAACATGCGAGCGGCATAGCCGGGGGCATTTTGCATACCGGTGCCCACGATGCTCACCTTGGCCAATTGCGAATCGCTGACCAGGCCCCGGGCCCCGATCTCTTTGGCCAGGGGATCTACTAGAGTCATTGCCTTTTCCAGGTCGCTCTGAGCCACGGTGAAGGTGAGGTCGGTAGTTTTCTCGATGCTGGCGTTCTGAACGATGCAGTCCACATTCATGCCAGCTTTTGCTAGTGGGCCAAAGATGGCGGCGGCGATACCGGGTCGATCGGGGACGCCGAGGACGGTTATCTTGGCCACGTCGGGGTCGTGAGCGATAGCGGTGACCTTGTTTCTTATTTCCATAAGGGTTCCTCCGTAAATGAGGGTGCCGGGGGCCGAGCTGAAGGAGGAGGCCACCAGGATAGGGATATTATAGACGGCTCCCAACTCCACGGCCCGGGGGTGCATCACCTTGGCCCCGCGGCTGGCCAGCTCCAGCATTTCCTCATAGTGAATCTTTTTTATAGGTCGCGCCTGGGGGACGAGACGAGGGTCGGCGGTATAGACGCCCTCTACATCGGTATAGATTTCGCATTTTTCCGCCTTGAGGCCGGCGGCTAAGGCCACGGCGGTGGTATCGGAGCCGCCGCGGCCCAGGGTGGTGATGTCCATCCCCGGGGTTGTGCCCTGGAATCCGGCCACGATAACAATATGGCCGTGGCGCAGCTCGCGGAGGATGCGCCGGGGGTCCACGGCCTGGATACGGGCTCGGCTGTGGGCGGCATCGGTCTGGATGCCGGCCTGAGCCCCGGTGAGGCTGATGGCCTTTTGCCCCAGGGAGCGCAAGGCCATGGCCAAAAGGGTGATGGAGATGGTCTCCCCGGTGGAGAGGAGGAGGTCCATCTCCCGCTCGTCAGGGCGGTCGGTGATTTGATGGGCGAGGCGGATAAGGTCATCGGTGGTGTCCCCCATGGCAGAGACCACCACCACCACCTGATGGCCGCCTTCCTTGGTGGCCGCCACTCTTTGGGCTACATTCCTGATCATGGCGGCATCGGCCACCGAGCTGCCACCGTATTTTTGGACGATAAGGGCCATAGCAAAAGCTACCTTAGAATATCCCGCACCAGGGCGTCAATCCCCGCCAGCTCCGCTTTCAGAATCTCGCGCACTTCATGGCGCAAGCGGCCGATGCCCCGGTTCTGGGGAAGGCTCATGGCCGCCACCTTACCGTGGCACTCCTGGGATAGCTCCGCCAAGCGGCGGTGGTGCCGGTTTTGGGGGTCAAATATAGGGATGGGCAAGACCTCAAAGGGGCGACGGTGTATGTCCCGTTCGCCGAAGGCTCCCCGTGTCTGGAATGGTTTTATGGACGTATCTACCATTGGGGCGTTAAGGATAGCACAAATATAGTGGGCCTCTTCGGGGGTTTTGGCCGCACAGTCGTAGGTCATCGTATCCGACAAGAAACCCTTGGGCTTAATGGGTATCAAGGAAGAATCTTCAAATTTTCCCAAAGATACAACACAGGCAGCGAGGTAAGTCCCCGCTCTAGGATAGAGAACTTTCCAGCCCTCTTGCGCCCGCTGACGGGTGAGGTTGCTGTCGTAGTTCAGCCTGTCATAAGGGGTTGCAACTCGGTCTGTTCCCCTTCCTTTTTCACGCCACAATTGTTCAACTTCTCCCAGCCAGCGGGCCAGGCCGTCCTTCCCCCGGCGCAGGGCCTCGCCTCGGCCTATGAGCCTGGTTTTGCCGCCGCTATCAACGGTGATGGGGAGGACTACCAGGCGCAGCCGCCGATAGCCGAAGGGAACCAGGTCGGTGGAGAGGAGGGTGGCGTAGAGGAACTCCGCCTCCACCAGTTGCGGCTTCCTGAGGTCCAGGGCCAACACCTGGGGTGGTCGCACAAACCACAGGGCGCGAGGGACTATGGTGGCTCCCTGAAAGAATTTGCTCAGGTAGGGGCTCTGCTGGCTTGTCTTCAGGGCGGCCGGAGCGGCAGTGGAAAAGGCAAGGCGCTGGCGTGCTTCTGCCAGGGCCATATTCTTGGCGGGAAGCTCGCCTTTGACCAGGGTGGTAGTGGCCTTGGCTTGGGCCGGCCCCTTGACCTTTATCAGCACGCAGGCCGGGACATTGAAGAGGGGCGCTACCCCCTCCAGGTCAAGGACTTTATCTGGCAGGAACTTTTTCTGGAAGCGGGCGTGCTGCTTGGCCCCAGTCAGGACGCTGCGGGGCATGACGAAGGCGATAGCCCCGTCATCCTTCAGGAAGCGGTCATAGCAATGGGCGAAAAAGAGGGTGGCCAGCTTCATTTGGGTGAAGAGCCTGACCTGCCTGCTTTCCATAAGGCTGTGGTAAAAGACCAGCTTCTTTACCCGCTCCTGATACTGGGGCTGCTGGATGTAGCGGTAGGAGAGCCAGGGGGGATTCCCGGCCACGATGTCAAACTGACGCTGGGAGAAAAGCTCGGGGCGGTAGGCATTGCGTAGGATGAAGATATAGACCGTGTCCCGACCTATACTCACCAAGTGGCGGAGGAGGCGAAAGTTATTCTCAAAGAACCAGCCCCACTCCTGGGCCCTTTCTTGGGCGATTGTGGCCCTGAGCCCTTCCAACAAATCGCCTTCGTTACCCGGCATCCTGGCGTAATCCCGAAGAGCATCCAGCAGGCGCTCCATCTTGTCAGACTCCCCCGCCAAGACAACGGGGAGGTCAAAACGGTCAGGGACGCCTGATGGTCTATCAGTCACGGCTACTTCGATGGGTATAGTGGGCTGTATCTTAACTTCCGGAGCGCGGAGGGTATCGGCCATGTAGATGGGTAGGCGCAAGGGGCCAGGGATGGAGCCGCCCGCCAACTCCGGGGCCAGGGCCAGGAGGAAGTTTACCCTGGCGATGATAACGGCCAAAGGGTGGACATCGATGCCCCCCAGGTTATCCTGGGCCCAGCGGACTAAAACCTCTCCCTTGACCCCCTCCTCTCTAAGGAGTCTTATAGCGGTGAAGATAAAGGTGCCGCTGCCAACGCCAGGGTCAAGAAGGCTCTTACCAGAGCCGAAGCCGGCCTCCCGTAAAGTAAGCTCCGCCAGCCAATCGGGGGTATAGTATTCTCCCAGGCCGTGTCTAGCTTCGTAGTCCAGCATCTCCTGGTAAAGCTCCTTAAGAAGGTCTTCATTGATGCGGGAGAAGTCGTAAATCCTGACGTGTGCCGCCAAACCCCGCAGCAGAGAGAGGGTTTCGCTGCTAATCTGCGGCTCCAGCACCCAGGCGAAGAAGTCCTCTTCCACCAAGTTCTGAATACCCAAGCCCTCAAAGGTTCTGCCATCTATGATCCCTGAAAGCTCCTGGTCGGACGGCGGCCTCCGCATTAGGGCTACGAAGGCCAGGAGACGGACAAAGAGGGCAAGGTAGGTGTGGTGCAGGAAGAGCCTTTGGTCATATACATCGCTGCCGTAGACGTAGGCCAGAAGACGACCCCACTCTTTAAGCTTGGTATCAACGGAACCTTGATTTCTGACTTGGGATAGTAGTCGCCAAAGGCTGCCAAAAGCAGAGGCGAAGACGGGGCTCTTCTCCCCGAAGCGACGAATGATGTCCTGAGTATTGGGCAGCACTTGCCTTTGGGCAAAGAGGTAGCAGTCTAGCCAGAGGCGGGCTTCCTCCGGCTGAGCTACGTCCAGGAAGGTGGTTTCTACCTGGCTTAGTTGCCCGTCCCTTAAGGTATAGATCTCAAAGTGCTGGCCATCGGTTAGGATCCCAAATAGTCTATGGGGTTCGGGCTGAGCTCTCAGGTATCGCGTGAGTTCCTCTAAGCCTTTAGGTCGCTCAGCCTGTAAGTCCCGTTTGAATTCAAAGATAAGGTCTTTATAAAGGAGGTCTATGAAGCCCCTAACTTGAAGAGCTTTGACCTGCCTTTCTAGCTCTATCTCTTGAGTATGAAGATCGGGGAAGGCGTCCTTAAGAAAATCTAGGAATAGTTGGCGAAGCTGGTCGTGGTGGGCCTTGCGTTCCTTGGCCTCAGCCAGGCGGCTTAAGTAACTTTTAAGCCTTAGCCCAAATTCGGTGTCACCCATTTCCTATCACGTGCGCTCCCACCGGGCTAGGTTTAGCTATTCTCGTCCTTCCAGCCACTCCCGCCCCGCGGGCGGCCTCGGTCATGGCCTGGGCAATGGCCTCGCCTTTATCCAAGGTTAAGGCCAATATAGTGGAGCCGCCGCCGGAAAGAAAAACCCCCAGGGCTCCGGCCTCCAGAGCGGCGGCGAAGATGGCACTCATGGCGGGAAAGAGGTCTTGGCGGGCCGGCTGGTGCAATCGGTCCTGAGTGGCCTGGCGAAGGTATTGTACCTGGCCAGTAGATAGGGCCAGGGACAAAAGGGCGGCTCGGCCAATGTTATATACGGCGTCCTCTCGACTGACCAAGGGGGGTAGCAAGCGACGGGATTCATCGGTGGGCATCTCTAGGTCGGGGATGAACAAAACCGCTTTCAAGTCTGAAGGCAGCGGAACGGAGGCGGTGGTGATATCGTCTTCCTCTTGAACCACTATCTGGCAGCCGCCGAGTAGGGCGGGCGCCACATTATCGGGGTGACCCTCCAGACGCACTGCCAGTTGAAGGAGTTGTTGCTTAGATAGAGGTTGGTGACAAAAAAGATTGGCCGCCACTAATCCACCGACTACGGCGGCGGCGCTGCTTCCCAGGCCGCGTCGCAAAGGGATTTCGTTGTGACAAGAAAGGCTTATGGAAGGCATAGGCTCGTTTAGCTTTTGATAAAAAGTGGCGATGGCTTGGTATACTCTGTTTTGCTCATCGCGGGGTAGGTTGTTGGCCCCTTCGCCGGTGATGCTGATGCTGGCTTCTGGGCTTTTAACTAGGGTTATGTCGTTGTAGATGTTCAGGGCTAATCCTAAGCAATCGAACCCAGGCCCTAGGTTGGCGCTGGTGGCGGGCACGTGTACACTGAACCTATCTATCGGCATAAATCTTCGTCTTGCCCATTTTAGCATCGGGCCTAGGTGAGTTCAAGGAGTGTGATTGAAGTTTGGTATGTAGCAAGGTACGGCGTTGCCTTCGAGGGGCTTAGGCAACGAAAGCTCAGGCAGGGATGGTTTTGCTAACGACGTTCAAGGGGTGGTATAATGGGCGTTGTATAAAAGGCCCAACTTTGCTATCTGCGTGGATTGCCTATCCCTTCGGAGGTGAAAATGGATTGCCTTTTTTGCCAGATTATCGCTGGTAAGATCCCGGGCGAGGTTGTTTATCAGGATGACGAGGCTGTCGTTCTCCGCGATATTGCTCCGCAGGCACCTACCCACCTCGTAATAATGCCTCGGATTCATATTCCGTCTTTGGCGGAGCTAAGGTTGGAGCATGCTCCCCTTGTGGAGCATTTGATGGTAGTTGCCCATATGATGGCCCAACGGGAGGGGATTGCCCCGAGGGGCTATCGCGTGGTCATTAACTGCGGTCGGGAGGCGGGGCAAACTATAGAACATCTCCACATTCACCTGTTGGGGGGTCGCCCTCTGGGGCCTTTGGCTTGAAGGAGGTATTATGGCAATCTCTTCAGAGCTTCTGACAAGGGTTAACCGGCTTCCGTTGAAGCTTTTAGGCCATGTTCAGCGGGTTAGCCAGGTTTGTCATGATCTGGCTATTAGATATGAGTGCGATTTAGAGAAGGCAGAGTTGGCTGGGTTGGCCCATGACTTGGCTCGGGCTATGAAGGGCGAAGAGCTTTTGGCTTTGGCCGAGAGCTATAATTTGGACGTAGGGCCTGTGGACAGGGCAATGCCTATTTTTCTTCACGGGCCGGTAGCGGCAGAGATTCTGAAAAAAGAATTTGGCATCGACGATCCGGATCTTTTGGAGGCAGTGACCTGGCATACAACGGCCAAAAGTGGGATGTGCTTATTTTCAAAAGTCCTCTTCGTAGGCGATAAAACGGAGCCAGGTCGTTTTAGTTATATTCCCGTAGCGGCAAAGGTGGCGGAATTGGCGGCAAATGACCTGGATGGGGCCATCTTGGAATTCTTAAATTGGCATATTAGCATTGTGCTAGGGAAGGGCTCTCTCCTCCATCCAGCGGCCATAGAAGCCCGCAACCACTTTTTAAGTAAGCGAGGGATTTCAGGAGTCTCTCTCGCATAGCAATCACTTTTTGCAGCGGAACAATCATCGTCTTTATAGTCCATCATCCACCGGATTTTGTGTTCTGTCCTGGCATTAAGACACTGACTGACGGATGACCTTACCCCCAAAAAGCTTAAAGGTTTTCGCTTTTAATTGACCTGGTTTGCAACATCGTGTGACACATAATTGTTGACTAGTATAGAACATATGTACTATGCTGCAAGGCAACTAAGCACGATGGTTAGGATAGTTATAGGAAGGGTTGTTGAAGATGGAGTCAAAAATGTCCGTTTTATCCGAAGCCCTTGGTCAAAGGCACTGGGAATTGGCTGCCCTTTGTTTGCTTCTGGGTTTAGGCAGAACCCTTTCCCGAATACCAGCCGACAGCGTGGCCGGGCTTTGGGGAGTGTTAGGTGGTGGTCAAATTGGCAAAACGGACAAGTAGGGGGTCTAAAAAATCGCCGAGCTTTTACGAAGTGGCCTTAACCGAGGCGGAGAGGATTCGTCTGCCTCAAGCTAGGGAGATAGAAGGCTTGGATGAGGAAATAGCTTTACTGAGGCTTAGCCTCCGCCGTCTGGTGGTGGAGCATCCTGAGGATATGGAACTTTTGCTCAAAGGGGTAGGCATGCTGGTGAGGGCAGTGGCCACCAAGTATCGTCTCTCCCAGAAGGCTGAAGATGACCTCTATCAGAGTGTCTTGGGGGTGTTGAAAGGAATTGGCGGAGCCTTATGGCCTGAGGGTTTCGATGGGGTCTGATGAACTTAAGGCAGTTATTCGCCGTCTGCACTGGGGTGATAAGCGGGGCATTCCTGAGCACAATGCCATTGATGTAACGCCGGGGTGCGCCTTTGGAGCGGTAGTTGATCAGCGGCTGAAGGACATGGAGCGTCGTTTCGGGGAACTTAGGGCTAGGCTAGATGGGTTGATTTTTCTAGTCATTGGGGCGGTGGTGGTGGAGGTGATCATGCGTCTCGTCGGTTGAGGACAAGGGCTATGACTATTCAGCAACAATTAAGACCCTATCAAGTGCTAGCAGGGAGGGCCATCCTGGAGAGCGTACTGCGTCGTCAAGGGATGACCTTCACCGTGGAGATAGCACGCCAGGGAGGTAAAAACGAGCTCTCGGCTCAGTTGGAGGTTTTGCTCCTTACCCTTTTCATGAGCAAGGGAGGCAATCTAATTAAAGCCTCTCCCACCTTCAAGCCCCAGACGGTGACCAGCATAATGCGTCTCAAAGAGAGGCTCAACGACGTTGGCTACAAAGGCCTGTGGCGTGGAGAGCATGGCTACATAGTGCGCCTGGGCAAAGCGCGCCAGCTCTTCTTCAGCGCCGATGGCTCCAGTAATGTGGTAGGGGCCACCGCTCATATTCTTCTGGAGATTGATGAGAGCCAGGATGTGGATAAGGGGAAATATGCAAAAGAGTTTCGGCCCATGGGGTCGTCTACCAATGTGACCACCGTCCTCTACGGAACTGCCTGGGACGATTCTACTCTGCTTGAGGAGGCGAAACAGCATAACCTGGAGCTGGAAGCTAAAGATGGGGTTCGGCGCCACTTTCAGTTCGATTGGCAGGAGGTAGCCAAGTATAACCCTAATTATCTCCAGTTTGTAGAAGGGGAAAGGGCCAGGTTGGGGGAGAGCCATCCTTTGTTTCAGACCCAGTATTGCCTTAAACCCCTCTCCGGGGGCGGTGGCTTTTTGAGTCTTAGCCAACAGGCCCAGCTTCAAGGCCATCACTCGCGCTTGCGTCAACCGCCTCAGCAGGGGCCTAGGCCCCTTTATGTGGCTGGAATAGATATAGCCGGCGAAGCTGAGAGGGCTGAAGATGGAATTCTACGTAGTTTAAACCCAAAGAAGGATTCCACGGTATTGACCATAGGTCGGTTGGATTTTTCGGTGTGTTCGGAGTTCCAAAAGGAGCCTCAGGTAGATATCGTGGAGCACTATTGGTGGACGGGCAAGCCTCATGCCGCCCTTCACCCGCAGTTGGTGGATCTTCTGAAGAACGTTTGGGGTTGCAAGCGGGTGGTGGTGGATGCCACCGGTGTTGGCGAAGCGGTGGCCAGTTTCTTGAGGGCGGCTCTGGGTAGTACGGTGGTTCAGCCCTTTGTATTTACCGCTCCCAGCAAAGCGAGGTTGGGTTTTGCCCTGCTGGCGGCTATCAACGGCGGTCGGGTGAAGATGTACGCCCCCGATGGTTCGGAGGAGTATCAAGAGTTCTGGCGAGAGATGGAATTAGCCCAAAGCCACTTTCGGCGCAATCAGACCATGAACTTCTCGGTGACGGAAGGTGAGGGCCACGATGACTTTCTTATGAGCCTGGCCCTGTTAGTGGAGGCCGCTCAATACACACCTCGTAGTGCCCGGGGGCGAGTGAGGGAATTGGCGCTATGATAGAAGAGGTAAACCGAGAACTAGTAGATAATCTTCCTGAAGAATATCCCTATAAAGACGAGGGCTGCGATTTGGCTCCCTCGTGTCTTAGTTGTCCATTTTCGGCATGTCGTTACGATGAGACTAATTTTCGTCCCAGTTTGCCCCGGCTTCGTGGGCAGGAGGTCTGGCGACTGCGTTATGAGCAAGGTTTAAGCATCGCCGATCTGGCGGGTCGCTTTGGGGTGAGCAAACGTACCATACATCGGGCATTAAGGAGGGTTTCCTATGAACAAACTAACTTTGCCCCAGCGGGTAGCCCAGATGGATCGAGAGCGCCTGAGGGGCTATCGGGAAAATCTGGATTTTTATAACGGCATTCAGTGGCCGGGGCGTCCCCGACGTCGAGAGCGACGCCTAACCTTCAATTATGCCAAGGCCTTTGTCGATAAGGTGGTCGCTTATCTAATGAGCGGGGTGAACCTGGCCGTGGATCCGGTAGGTGACGACGGGGAAGCCCAGGAACGGGCGCGCCGGGCCGAGGCCACCCTTTACAATGTCTATTGGGCCAATAACCTGGACGAGCTGGACTTCGATACCGAGATCGATGCCGCTGTCTTAGGTGACGGTTGCTTTAAAGTAACCTGGGATAGCGCCGAGCAGCGGGTGCGGGTTTCCGCCCCCGATGTCCAGGGCATCTTCGTGTGGTGGTTAGGGGACGATGTCAGCCGGGTGTGGCGGGTGGCCAGCCGCTACGCCATGACGGCGGAAGAGGCAGAGCTTCTTTACGGGTTCAAGAGCCAAGGCCGGGGCTGGCGGCGCTTCGAGGCCACGGTGGTGGAGATATGGACGGCTCAGGACTTCGAATTGTGGATTGACAACGCCTTGGTAGAAAGCAGGGCTAACCCCTATGGTTTCATACCCTTCGTCATCTACCCCAACCTGAGGGAGCCGAAGAAGTTCTGGGGCATCTCCGATATACCCGCCTTTAGGGAGCCGGCGGAGGAGATCAACCGCTCCCTCTCCCAGCTCTCTATGATTTTGGAGCTTTCCGGGAACCCCGTCGCCGTGCTGGAGAACGTGGGTGAGGCCCAGGACATCGCCGTCCAGCCGGGGGCAGTGTGGGAATTGCCGGAGAAGGCCCGCGCCTATCTTCTCGACCTGCTTCAGGGAGGTGGGGTGCGTCTCCATGTGGACTATATAGATCTCCTCTACCGGGCCCTCCTCGACCTCTCGGAAGCGCCTCGAACCAGC
>JACQTR010000019.1 GCA_016210705.1 Chloroflexota bacterium
ATGCTAATCTTGCTGACGGAGCCGCAATCATGCTTTGTCATTCCTCTCCGCTCCAAAGGAAAGGTGCGGGGGGTGATGTTCGTGGCGCGCCCGAGGTCTCGCCTTTTCACCTCCCAGGATGTAACTTTGCTAACAGCCCTTAGCCGTCCCATAGCCTCGGCCATCGAGAACGCTCGCCTCTACGAAAAGGTGGCGGATGTGGCCATTTTGGAAGAGAGAGATCGGATTGCTAGAGAGATACACGATGGGCTGGCTCAGGTTTTGGGTTTCATTACTCTTAAGGTAGCAAACGCTCGAGAACTGGTTGCTGCAAACAAAAGGTCTTTGGCTCAAGATGAGCTTCAAAATGTGGAGAGGGTGGCTCAGGACGCCTACGTTGAAGCTCGAGAGGCCATCCTCGACCTTAAGACTACTATCGCCCCCGATGGTGGCTTGATGAATAGCCTTTCCGAATATCTACGTCGTTTTGTGCGTCAGAGTGGCATTCAGACTCACTTGGTAGCAGGCAGCGAGGAGCCACTAAGGTTCTTGCCCAGCACTGAGATTCAGCTCATTCGTATCATCCAGGAGGCCTTGACCAACGTAAGGAAGCATGCTCATGCCCAAAGGGCTTGGGTGCGCTTTAGCACCGAAAACGGCCACCTTAAGGTGGTTATTGAGGACGATGGCCAGGGCTTCGATCTAGCCCAAGTAGCCCAGGGGGAGGGGCATGGCTTCGGTCTCCAAACCATGAGAGACAGGGCAGAAAGCGTGGGGGGGAGCTTCAAGGTGGAGACGGCTCCGGGTGGGCCGACTAAGGTTATTGTTACCTTGCCTCTACGGCCTACAGAGGGTTACAGATAGATGCGGGTTCTTTTAGTAGATGACCAGATCCTGTTTCGAAAGGCGGTAGCTAGTCTATTGACCACTCATCCCCTCATGGAGGTGGTGGGTGAAGCCGGCGATGGGGTGGAGGCGGTGGAAAAAGCGTTGGAGTTGACCCCCGACCTCATTCTCATGGATATTCGTATGCCTCGCCGCAATGGGGTAGAGGCCACCCGCCTCATCAAGATGGAACTTCCCCAGACCAAGATCGTTATGCTCACGGTCTCTGATGAGGACGATGACCTCTTTGAAGCCCTCAAAAATGGCGCTCAGGGCTACCTCCTAAAAAACTTACGCCCAGAAACCCTTTTTGAGCTACTGGAGGGGGTAGCTAGAGGAGAAGCGGCCCTATCGCCCGCTATTGCGGCCAAGGTCTTGAAGGAGTTTGTACATCTCTCTCAAAGGGGACACCGTTCCGGAGCCACTGGTCCTGATCTCACTGAGCGTGAGAAGGAGGTATTGCAATTGGTGGTGGCTGGGGCCAGTAATAAGGACATCGCTGCCCGCCTCTTTATTGCCGAGGGCACGGTAAAAAACCATCTGCATAATATCCTGGGCAAATTGCAAGCGCATAGCCGAGCTCAGGCCGCCGCCCGGGCTATCAGTGAGCGTATTCTAGCAGACCCCCCAGAGTTACCTGAGTAGCTGAAGATATAGACCTTATGGTCTATATCTAATTGAGTTTTCTCTCTCGCTATTCCCCGAATAAGGCTTCTTTTACCGTCTTTTTGTCTAGTTAGCCACAATTAAGTTACAGAATGCACAGTTGAGCTTTCCAGTGGGTCTATCCTAAGGATAGACCATTTTTTGTGAAAAAATGTACCAAGTGATACATGGACTGAGAGTTGCCTATGTAAGAAAATAATTAATGAGGACTATAGGCATACGCTAGACTACCAGAAAGATTCCAAAGATTCTAAGTTATTATGCTGAAAAAATGCGAGAGGTAAATAGGGTGATAACCGAGGATAGGGAATTGGGGGGAATATTTATCCTACACCGTAACTCTTTGTTTGCCGAAGGTATGGAACTGCTTCTCAAAGGTGTAGGGCTGGGGGTGAAGAGTGTCGATGTTGCCCGTCCTCAGGCTCTGGCAGAGGCGGAAAGATTGCTAAAGCCCCGGGACATAGTAATAGTGGACCTGGGGGATACTACTATCCATCCTTCCCTAAGCATCTTTCAGGTATTGCTGCATCGGCCGGATATCGTGGTCATCGGCCTTGATCCCTGTGAAAACAGGATCGAAGTATATCATAAGCAGCAGAGGAACTTGGGACAGGTGGAGGATCTGGTGGATTTAATTCGGGCTCTGTAGCTCCTTTTGCCTGGTTGTAAAGAGGGTGTTTAGGAGCCCACAGAGGGGGTGAGCACTGTGAGGAAACCGGTATTGTTGGTGGTAGCACCTATAGCAGCCCTGATGTTGGGGGCGGCTCTGTTTGGTTCCCGGGGCGAGGAGCGGGAACCTTGGAAGTCGGTAGTACCTCAGCCCGATATCGCCGTCAAGGGGCGCCCTAGTTATGTTCAAGATATTAAGCCTATTTTCGACCAATCTTGTATCCGTTGCCATGGCCCTGTCGATGCCCATAACGGGTTACGGCTGGATAGTTACGAGGGAGTTATGGCGGGTACCCTTAACGGGCCTATAGTCTATCCCGGGGAGCCCAGCCTGAGCAATCTGCTTACCCTCATCAAACACGAGAGCTCGCCCCAGATATGGATGCCCTATCACCAAGAGGAGCTGAGTCCCAACCGTATTAGAAACATTGAGAACTGGGTAAAGGATGGGGCCAGAGACAATTAGGGGCCGGATGCTGAATATTTGGCTAGGGGGATGTCAAAGATAATGAAAGGGAACAGGCTTAACAGGCGCGATTTTCTGAAGTGGTCGGCAGTTGGTGGTGTCGCGCTAGCTATCCCACCGAGCTTAGGGGCCTTGGTCCGAAAGCAACCTGCCCGTCAGGGAGAATCGCTGTCAAAGACCAAGCTAAGACAGTGGGTAATGGTGATAGATCTGAAGAAGTGCGATGGGTGTGTCACCATAGATAAACCTCCGCAGTGCACCGAGGCCTGTATCAAAGGGCACTACGTGCCTGAGGGGCAGCAATGGATAGAGGTCTACCAGCACGAGCTACCCGGAGGTGGCACCTATTTTATGCCTACGCCTTGTTACAATTGTGAGAATGCTCCTTGCGTTAATGTCTGCCCCGTGGGTGCTACTTATCAAACCCCAGAGGGCATTGTGCTAATCGATAACAATCGGTGCATTGGCTGTCGTTTATGTATGGCTGCCTGCCCCTATCAACGGCGGTTCTTCAACTGGGGCCAGCCTAAATTGCCTCCAGAGGCTCACTTTGTCAAGAGTTCGCCAGAGTTTCCAATAGCTAAAAAGGGGACTGTAATCAAATGCATGTTTTGTGCCCACCATGTGGTCAATGGGGAGCTACCACATTGTGTATCGGGCTGCCCTATGAAGGCCCTTTATTTCGGCGACCTAAATGAAGACGTGGCAACGAATGGGGTAGAGGTCGTTCAGCTCTCTCAGTTTCTGGCCGAGAACAACGCCTACCGTTACAAAGAGAATTTGGGCACCCAACCCCGAGTCTATTATCTACCTGGCCATGGCGAGGTATTTGGCAGAAAGGCGACCGATCCTGCCAAACGCCAAGAGTCCAGTTGGCCTACGGAAGGAGAGAGTAGTAATGGCCGCTAGTGATTATCGAGAGCGGTTGGAGGCCACCCTATTTCGGCCTTTGTTCCACACCACCAAAGGTTACTATGCCCTGGTGCTGTTCCTTTCGGCGGTGGTAGCTTGGGGTGTTTACGCTTATACGGTTCAGCTACGGCAGGGGCTCATCGTTACCGGGATGCGAGACGTGGTGATGTGGGGAGTTTACATCACTAACTTTGTATTCTTCATCGGCATTAGCCACGCCGGAACCCTCATTTCGGCCATTTTGAGGGTGACCCACGCCGGCTGGAGGACACCGATCACCCGCATGGCCGAGGCCATCACGGTAGTAGCCCTCTTAGTGGGTGCAAGCCAGATATTTTTAGATATGGGTAGAATCGATCGGATATTGAACGTCATTAGGTATGGCCGTTTTCAGTCGCCTTTGGTCTGGGACGTAGTATCCATCACCACCTACCTCACCGGTAGCCTAATTTACCTTTATATACCCATGATCCCTGACATTGCCCTGATGCGGGATCGTTTGGGAGCAGGCCTCAAGAAGGGCATCTATACCATCATGGCTTTGGGTTGGACAGGAACCGAAAACCAAAAGCATCGGTTGGAGAAAGCTATCGGGGTTATGGCCATAGTCATCATTCCTGTGGCCGTTTCGGTGCATACTGTGGTGTCCTGGGTCTTTGCCATGACTTTAAGGCCGGGCTGGAACAGCACCCTCTTCGGCCCCTATTTCGTGGTGGGGGCCATATTCTCTGGTATTGCCTCCATAATTATAGTTATGGCCATATTCCGCAAGCTATATCATCTTGAGGAATACATCACCATCCAACATTTTAAATATCTTGGTTATTTGCTGCTCGTTTTAAACCTGGCCTACATATATTTCACAGTATCTGAGTATCTCACTGTGGGCTATAAGTTGCAGGTGGAGGAAAAGGCGCTGCTAACCCTGCTTTTGGTAGGAAAAATGGCGCCCTGGTTCTGGTTCTTTGTGGTGGGCGGCATGGTGCTTCCCGCTATCCTCATCGTCCATCCCAAAACTCGTAACATAAAGGGCCTAGTTTTCGCCTCGATCCTGGTTAACGTTGGCATGTGGGTGAAACGATTTGTTATCGTGGTCCCCACTTTGGAGACTCCCCTTATGCCTTTCGACTATGGGGTCTATCATCCTACCTGGGTGGAATGGTCTTTGACCGCCGCTTCCTTCGCTGCTTTCACCTTGGCCTTTACTCTTTTTGCCAAGCTCTTCCCTATCATCTCGGTATGGGAAGTGGCCGAAGGGGCAAAAGAGGAGGCTGTACCAGTGGCCCAGGTTTCGGAACAGCCAGCTTTGGGGACCTGGAGCACTTAAAGTTTAGAAGGGAGGATAATAGCTATGACAACAGCTAAATTAAAGTGGGCAATTGTCATAACGACGTTAATTGGTGGAATCATTGTTGCCACAGGTCTGTTTAGGGCAACTCCCAGTGTGGCTATGCCCAATTATGCTACTAACACAGGCCAAGCCTGCGGTACATGCCATATTAACCCGGCGGGCGGTGGCCCACGCACCGACATGGGCCGAGCCTTTGAGGCCGTCAAAACCCATGCTGTTGATCCGGCAGGGGCTTGGGCCCAAGTATCTGATACCCCTGCGCAAATTTCTACAGCGCCAGTATCTGGTGGCTCCCTCTCGGCTTCTCCGGCCACCGATAATCTCGTAACATCGCCAATAATCCTGGAGGTTCAGAAGGCAAACAATGACCGGCAATTGAGCCTTATCGCTACCCTTCGAGACGCTCAAGGCAAACCTTTGCCTAACGCCCTTGTCCATTTTGCGGCTAAGGTGGATTTCTTTATCGACGGGTTAATGGTGGTTGGCGAAGCTACCACCGATAGCCAAGGGGTTGCAACACTACAATATGAACCTAGGATAGGGAGCGAGGTTCAATTTGTGGCTCGTTATGAGGGTAACAATCCAGGCAAGGCCAGTGAAGCGACGGCTACGGTTGAGTTGCCAGAGCACGGATCATTCTATCAACCTGAGGCTGGCATTCGAATGCCCACCCTCGGCCCCAAGGTGGCGATGAGTTTGGGTAGTACCCCTGTCTTTGGGGAGAGGGCTCCGAGCAAGATGGTAAGGCTCCCTGGTCACCTCTTCTCCTGGCTGCTGCCTATTGTATTGTTGGTGGGGGGGATTTGGTCCACTTTCATATTTGTCATGTCTCAGCTCCTAAATATTTCCCGAGACGAGGTAGTGGGGGATGATGGGCTTGGGGCATTAAGGATGAAAGAGGGTGGGCGGGCTAAGAGCCTGATCCCTATGCTGGGGATTGCGTATCTTCTAGCTGTCTCCGCCACCCTAATTATGATTCTGCTCACTGGCCCCTATACCCATAATAACCTATTGCCCTAATTACTCATCATCTAAAGTAGGGCTTATAGCCTAGGTTGAAATGGCCCTCGTGAAGTGTTATAATTTTCACGAATGGTTATGGCTACACCTAAGCCAAAAGGGCGCTCAAGATTGCCAGGGGGGAAAAGAGGTTTGGCTTCTCTTGGGGAAGGGGAGCTTGGGGCCATGGCTAAAGGGAGAGGCCAGGCATATTCTGCCTTAGCTTTGATCCTTTCTAAGCCTCAAGCAAATGGTGCCGGCGATCTGAGACGGGCGCTCCAAGAATTAGGCAAAGGTCCAGCAGCCCCTTTTTTCTATCAGGAGTTCCCTATCCATTGGCAAGGTAAAGAGCTCAAGGTAGAATACCAGCGCCTCTTTGGAGGAGGCTATGCTCCACCTTACGAATCGGTATATCGGGATGGTGAGGGCCAGGTCATGGGTCAGTCTACCCTCCAAGTGGTAAAAGAGTATGAGGCTGAGGGACTGATCTTGGCCCCCGAATTTAGGGATCTTCCCGATCACATAGCGGTAGAGCTGCAATTCATGTCCCATCTCTGTGCTCAGGAGGCCGATGCTTGGCAACGGGGAGATGCCTCTGCCGCCTTGGGTTATTTGCGTAAAGAAAAAGCCTTCTTGGGCCAGCACCTAACTAAATGGCTTCCTCTCTTCGGCCAAAGGGTGAGGATTGCCAATGCCGAGCCTTATGCATCTTTGCTTACAGCCACTGCTTCCTATGTAGCCTTCGATAGGGACCAGGTAGGGGCGCTGCTTAATGCCTTGGGGAAAATCTCTGGGGAGGAGCCGACATGAAGGGAAGCCCAGCTTCTATAGGGGTCATTCTCTGTCCTTGCAATGGCCTGGTGGCTCGGGGCATTGACCTGGAGGCGCTTGCTCAATTTCTTCAGGCCAATAATTTGGCACGTAAGGTAATCATTAGGGACGATCTCTGCGAAAAGCCGGGGGAGATAGGTGAGATCGTCCAGAGCCAGGGCTGGGATGGATTGGTTATAGGGGCCTGCGGAGGAGATTTTTTCCCCGCTTTCTTCAAAGAAGGTGAGGCTGTAGCCCACCTGGTGGCCCATCTGCGGGAGGAAAGTGCTTTGGCTCATCCTAAATCTGAGCTTACGGAGAGGGCTCAGCTTATCATTTCGTCGCTTGTTAATCGCCTCCAAGGAGAGGCGAAGGTTGGTAGCCAATATCTGAAGCCCCGCTTTGGAAGACCCCGCCAAAGAATGGGGCGCCGTGCCCTTCTTCATTTAATCAAGCTTCGCTATGACCTGGTGCCTCAGATAGATGGCGAGCGTTGCGTCAGCGATCGGGGATGCCGTCTGTGCCTCTCTACTTGCCCTACTAAGGCTTTAGCAGTAGAGGAGGGCCGGGTGGTGTTGGATAAAGACAAATGTGAAGGCTGTGGGATGTGTCTACCCATCTGCCCCACCAGAGCCTTTCACTTCCCTACTTTCACGCCCCAGGCGTTGGATAGTGCCCTAGCTGCTCTTATGGCTCCTAGTGCTAGTCTTAATCCTCGCCTCATCCTATTCGCTTGTCAGGGGGGCAGTGCTCTTTTGGATGCCTTGGGAGCTGACGGGCTTTATTATCCGGCCAACCTTTTGCCCCTGTCGGTTCCTTGTTTAGGTATGCTCTCGCCCTATCTGATTCTGCGCGCCTTAGATCATGGGGCCTCAGGGGTAGGATTTTTAGCTTGCTCTGGGCAATGTCGCTACGGCTACGACCTGTCGCGATGGCAGAAACGCCTGGGCTTCGCTCAGGAAGTCGCTTCTCAATTAGGCCTTGGTCGCGAGAGGCTTCGCTTCTTTTCTCCCCAAGAGGGCGATGGTAAGGAAGCAGCTCGGCAGTTGGCGGAGTTTGTAGATGAGGTCAGCCGTCTCTCGCCTGTTCCGGGGGCGGAGGCTGTCCTCGGTGAGGAGGGTTGGGATAGCCCTCATCTGGTGGTGGCCATGGCTAGCAAGCTGGGCCTGAAAGAGAATATTATTGTCACCGAGGGCTGGGTTCCTCTAGGGCAGGTTGCTATAGATGCCTCCCACTGCACGGCTTGCGGCCTTTGCGCTGCTCACTGTCCCACCTCTGCCCTTCGGCAGGAGGAAAAAGAGGATGCTACCAGGCTGATTTTCAATTATGCCGACTGCGTGGCTTGCTATCAGTGTTCGCGCTTTTGTCCGGAGCGGGCTAAAGGAGCGATTAAGGTGGAAAGGGTACTTGATCTGCAGCGCTTGGGAGAGCGAGACGCTGTCCTTATGGAAGATACCATGCTCCGCTGCCAACTCTGTGGCGAGCCTTTTGTGGCCGCTGGCATGGCCCGGCAGGTGAGCGAGCGCCTCCTGGCCCAGGGAGGCACGTCTTTGGACTATGTGACTCGGTATTGCCCTCGTTGTCGCTTGAAAGCGCAACTAACTAAGTAGCGATAATTTTGTTCAAATTAGCGCAGTAAAGTGCGTATGTGATTGCACATAAATACCGTGTGTCCAGCTTTCCATTTCGTAGATTGATTGAAGCAAGCGAGCTAAGGAACGGCTTCTTGAACAAAATCGTGCCTGTACTTATATGCTAGATATAGCATGGGCCCAAATACCAGGGGCACCGCCACCCACTCTACAAAGTGCAACGGGTAGGCAATAAGCGTTAGCATTATAAATATGGCTGATAGGCGCACCAAATTGATCTGTTGTGGCAGTAAGGCTACTACAGCAACGAGCCACAGGAGGTACCAAGGCAGGAACCAGAAGCTGGCCAACACAAGATACCAGAAGAGAATCGAGAACGTAGAAAGCGCGATATTGCCGCTTTTGCGCCGCAGGATAGCTATTAACTCGCGAGCATAAATAAGGCCAAAGGGCAATAAGAAAAGCACCTGCGTTATGTTCCTGGCGGGGTTTGAATTCACTCCTAGTCGTGACATAATCTCATAAACAAGAGCTGCCAGAGAGCCACCGATCCAATTCTCCCGGGCTAACCCTTTCAGCGTTTCAATCCCTTGCCAAAACGGCAGATACAGAGCTGTTACAATGACGATGGACAAGGCTGCCGCCCCTAATGCCACTTGTAGACGTTGCTTCGTGTTTTCTAGTTCTTTAAGGACATATAGTGCAAAAATAGGAATCAAGATAATCGTCACTGGCTTTATTAGGACAGATAGAACTAAGGCCGGTATCACCCATAAGTACTTTCTAGTTAATGCCAGATAGACAGCTAATAAAAGGAAGAAAACCAATACACTGTCATTGTGGCCGTTGACGGCGCTTTCGATCACTATGAGTGGATTCCAGGCGAAGATCATTGTTCCGAGTACTGCCTTTTCTGGATGTGTACGTCTAAGGATCGCATACACAAGGGCAGTGTCTGCCAGGAAGAAGGAGATGCTCCATCCTTTTAGAGTCAAGATGGTAGCAAGGCAATTGCCAGGGGCAAGTAGGGCCGAGGAGGCTTCCATCCAGCGCCATATAGGTCCATAGGCAGATAGTCTGTTGTGCCAATATACGAGGGGTAAGTAAGGATCATTAGAGAAAGCGTCAGGAGTAGTCAGAAAGGGATTTGCGTGGTAGATGGCCAAAATCCTGCCGTTGAAGGCATATTTGAATATGTCGTTGGACATAACGGGATAGCTCAGAGAAAGGGTGAGGCTGAACAGAATGGCGAAGATTACCACAATGCGGATAGATGGTGAAGGAGTCCGGAATCGCTCAAGTAATACCCAGTAGATATACCCTATCGCGGTCGTAGCTAGGATAAAAACAGCAAGAGGCGGACCATGATACTCAGGTATATCAAAGAAGAAAGGAAGCTCCCCTGGCATAAAAGAAAGCTCCCTCGGCATAATAGGTACGGCGCAGTATCTGGGTAAGTAAAACGGGATGGCGAAGAAGGCAATGTATAGACCGAGAAGAATAGCACCAACTAGGATTAGCACTTTGTTCGGAGAGAGCCTTAGATGGCTCATAGCATGACGGTCATCACAGGGTAACTTCCGAACATACTGTTTGGAATTATAACATAAAAGGGCAACCCCAAAATGCTTTTTATTTCGTTGCCGCAAACTACACCCTCGAAGCCGTCGTCGCTAATAGCGAGATCCAGGGGGGCCGGAAGTTGGTGTGTAGACACCGGCGGGGAAGGCCGCCGCGCAGGCCGCGTTGTATTTCTTGACGTCAAAACTCTGTTGATTGATAAGTTGGAACTGGGTAAGGTGCGTGTGGATGGGATGGGCGTCCGCGGTCAAGTTGATGATCTCCCTCACTCCAGTGTCACTTTCGTTGGGTAGCTCGGAGAAGTACTCGCCGCCTGGGCCTTTACGAGTGAAATCAGGCCTGACGCCGCCAGCCCACGCTGTCGGTTGAAAGCGCAACTAACTAAGTAGCGATAATTTTGTTCAAATTATCGCAGTAAAGTGCGCAAAAAGTCTTGACAAAGTAAGTGATTTCACTTACAATGAACTAACATATTGTTACTTATTTCGCAATCAGACGCTAGCTAGACAAATTGTGCCTTCTGGAGCTGGTGTCGCTGTAGAAAAGGGGGTGATAGTTAGGAATATTAAAAATGGCCGATAAGGTCGGCAG
>JACQTR010000021.1 GCA_016210705.1 Chloroflexota bacterium
GAGCCATATGGCAGACAAAAAGACTATCGATCCCGCGGCTGCGGAGATTTTAGACTACGCGGGAGCGAAAGGCATTGAGACAGCTTTCAGTCGTGTCGACGTCACCAAGCCTTGTCCCATCGGCAATGAGGGGAATTGCTGTTCCAATTGTTTCATGGGGCCCTGCCGTTTTGTAGGCAAGACCACCGCTGGTATTTGTGGGGCCACCAAGGAGACCATTCAAGCCCGAAACTTGGCCCGATCCATAGCCGCTGGAGGTTCCGCCCACTCCGATCACGGCCGAGACATGGCTTTTATCCTTCTGGCGGCGGCCAAAGGTGAGGCACCCAACTACGAAATTCGCGACGAGCGAAAGCTGAGAAATGTAGCCTACATGATGGGCATACCTACGACGGGGCGCAGCAAGGAGGAGATCGCCATTGATGTGGCCACCGAGGCCATCAGCAATTTCAGTCGCCAGCATGGGGAGGTCACTTATCTTAAGCGAGCCCCACAAAAGCGACAAGAGATTTGGCGAAAACTTGGCATCGCTCCACGCGGCGTCGATCGTGAGGTAGTGGAGACTTTTCATCGCACCGGGGAAGGCACTGACCAAGACCCAGAGCATATTTTGATGCACGCTTTGCGGACGGCCTTGGCCGATGGTTGGGGAGGCTCCATGCTGGCTACCGACATTGGCGACATCCTTTTTGGCACTCCCACCCCCCTTCTCACCGAGGCCAATCTGGGGGTTTTGAGAGAGGATGAGGTGAATATTCTGGTACATGGCCATGAGCCCTCCCTTTCTGAGATGATTGTGCAGGCGGCCAATTCTCCTGAGTCCCTGGAGTACGCCCGCTCGGTGGGGGCTAAGGGGATAAATATAGCTGGGATCTGTTGTACTGCCAACGAGGTTCTCATGCGCCAAGGCATACCCTCGGCAGGGAACATGCTGCATCAGGAGCTGGCCATTATTACTGGGGCTGTTGAAGCCCTGGTGGTGGATGTGCAGTGTGTGATGCAGGCCATAGTACCCCTATCCCAACAGTACCACACCAAGATCATTACCACCTCGGCCAAGGCCAAAATCTCTGGGGCCATCCATATGCAATTTCAGGAGGAGGATGCCTTAAGCATCGCCAAGCTTATCGTCAGAACGGCCATTGAAAATTTCCCTAACCGAGGTGAGGTCCATATCCCCGATGTCAAGAGCGAAGTCATCGCTGGTTTCTCCCACGAATATATAAACTATATGCAGGGAGGTATGTATCGGGGCTCCTTCCGTCCTTTAAACGACAATATAATGAACGGCCGCATCCGCGGTGCCGCCGGGGTAGTAGGATGTAACAACCCTCGGGCGACTCAAGACGAGGGCATTGTATCCATAGTCAAAGAGCTTATACGTAACGATGTCTTGGTGGTAGCCACGGGCTGTGGGGCTATCGCCTGTGGCAAGTATGGCCTCCTCACTCCAGAGACCATGAATTATGCTGGAGCTGGTCTGCGCGAGGTCTGCCAGGCTGTGGGGATACCGCCAGTTCTCCACGTGGGCTCTTGTGTTGATAACTCGCGGATACTCACCATCCTTTCCCAAGCTGCCACTGAGGGCGGGTTAGGTGAAGACATTAGCGATCTGCCCGTGGTGGGTATATGTCCTGAGTGGATGCACGAAAAGGCTCTTTGTATCGGCGCCTATTTCGTGGCTTCAGGAGTTTACACCATTTTTGGCATTAACTCTCCAGTAGGAGGGAGTGAGGAGATAACCCGCTTTATCGCCAAAGGATGGGAGGAGAAGGTGGGGGGGAAATTGGAGTTCGAGCCTGACTACAATAAAATTGTTGAAAAGGCTTTAGCCCATATCGACCAGAAGCGGCAGGCTCTTAAGCTGGAAGAGTATCGTCCTGGGCGCTATGCTAGGAGCGATGGTTATCTACCTGGCGAGGCTTTAAGGCCGGAGGTGTATGCTCAGGGTCTATATTCTTTGAAAGAATAGCCCTTTTGCTTCTGCTTAAAGGAGATGTTGATCTTCCTCGGGCGAAGGATATTATTCCTGCTGCAAAAGCAAAGAAAAATCCGATTTGAAGGGCATCGTGAAAGCCTCTTACTATAGCGGCAGGTTGTCCCAGGCTTTCTCCTAGTAGAGGGGAGTCTCCCAAGCGGGCAGTGAACACCGCTCCGGCAATAGCTAAGCCGGTAGCCATACCCACCTGACGGGCGGTGGCGACCATAGCCGAGGCCGTACCCAAGCGCTCTTTAGGGGTAGCCCCCATTATTGAGCTGTTGTTGGGTGCCTCAAAAAGCCCCATTCCTATCCCCACTACTCCCAAGTGCAATATCACATCCATTCCCGTTGAACTGGTATCCAGTCCTTGAAGTCGCAAAAGCCCCAGGCTGATGATGCCCAGGCCCGTGGTGCTGAGGATACGCGATCCCAACCTATCGGAGAGCCAGCCGCTTAGTGGTGCCAGCACAAACATTAGAATGGGAACAGTGGTCATAAAAAGACCGGAGATGAATGATGAATAGTTCAGAACCAGCATAAGGTAAAATGGCGTGAGAAAAACAAGGGTTATCCAGGCAAAGAAGTTGAGCAGGGTGGCGGAAGTGGCCGCTGCAAAAATGCGGGTGCGAAATAGAGACAAATCTACCACTGGGTAAGTTATTCTGGCCTCGGTATAGAAGAATAGGGCGAAAAAGACGGCGGCGGCTAGTAATAGTCCCACGATAGGCGCAGAGCTCCATCCCCAGATCTGCCCTCGGTTTATGGCCGTTAAGAAACTAGAGAGGGTGCCAAAGAGGGCAAGAGCTCCCCAAATATCAAAGCGGGGTTTTGGTCCGTGGAAACCGTCAGGGCGCAGAATTTTTAGGGCCATGGCTGAGCCGATAAGGCCTACAGGTACGCGAACAAAGAATATAGACCGCCAGCCCAAGGTGTCCAGGAGGAAACCACCTAAAAGAGGGCCGGTAGCCAACCCGGCTCCTACTGTGGCTCCCAACAGTCCTAAGCTTTTGCCTCGCTCTTGCTCCGGGAAGGCGGCAGTGACAATAGCCGCGCCTGTTGCTATGACTATGGAGGCCCCGATAGCTTGAACCACCCTGTAGAGCACTAGCTGGGGGAGGTTTTGGGCTATAGAACACAAGGCTAAGCCTAAACTGAAGAGGAGGAAGCCCATGGAGTAAACCCGTTTTCGCCCCAGGGTATCTCCCAGCCGGCCAACGGTTAGCATAAGCCCGGTGCCTACCAAAAGATAAACCAGGGTTACCCAGAGCACGGAATCGGGGGTGGTATCAAAGACTTCGGATAGCACTGGTAAGGAGATATTGACGATACTGGCGTCCATGGTGCCCATGAAGGTTCCTATAGCAGCCGTAGCTAAGACCAGCCATTTGTAGTTAGAGTCTAGTTTTATTCTTTCTTTCAGGGTGGCTGGCTCCATCATCGCCTCAGGTTCCATGCCTGACTATCGTATTTCTCTTCCATTAAGCGTTGTGCTAAGGCCATCTCCTCGGGCAGCACTACACCCTCCTTGAAGATAGAACCCCAGGCATCCTGAAAACCTCGCTTAATCCCCTCTGTAGCCTCCTCCAAGCTTAACGGCCGTCCCAAAACCTCTCTTAGAGAGAGGGTCCTCTCTTCGAACCTTTTCGCGAAACTTGCGTTGGTGCCCCGCAGCAAGGTAGATAGCTTTGATCCATCTCTTCCTAGCAAGATGCTGCCGTGCTGAAGGAGAGCCCCGTCTCTACGTACCTGGGCGCTACCTACTAGCTTTCGGCCGGCCACCGTGAGCTCGTAGGCGGAGGTGGAATCAAAACAGGCGGCTGTTTTGCCCACCGCACCTCGCCGTGGCCCTTTAGCCTCAACCTCTACGCCCAAGCTCCTCAGTCCCAGGGCTATGGCCAGGCTAATTTTGCGGTATGTTTTTTGAATCCCTCCCTCTATTATGGGATCATTTTCCGAGGTGATGACGCTATAGGCAAGTTCTTCCTCATGGAGGACGGCCCGCCCCCCGGTAGGACGACGCACCAGGGTTATGCCTAACTTCTGGCAATGCCCCAAGTCAATATCTTTTTCCACGGACTGGAAGTATCCAATAGAGAGGCAGGGCTGGCTCCAGGCGTAAAGGCGCAGGGTGGGAGGGGACTTATCCTGGCTGCAAAGAAGCAGCATGGCTTCATCCAGGGCCATATTCCAGCAGCCATCAGCATAGCCGGTGTTGAGTAAACGCCATGGGGAGAGGGCCAAAAGATACCTCTAGGATAGGGCTATTTAGCTCTAGCCCTGGGCGATATAGGCCTCAAATTCCTCGGCGGTCATTAAGGCATTTAGTTCTTGGGGGTCGGACAAACGGGCTTTGAAGAGCCAGCTCGCGCCATAAGGGTCCTGGTTTACTAACTCTGGAGCGTTGAGGACTTCTTCGTTGACTGTCGTCACCTGGCCGCTTACAGGTGACATAATATCGGAGGTGGCCTTGTCCGATTCGACTGTACCGCAGGGCTGGAATTGAGCTACAGGGCGACCTACCTCAGCTACCTCTAAAAAAAGTACTGAGCCCAGTTGTTCCTGGGCGTAATCGGTGATGCCTACGGTAGCCTCGTTGTTCTCTACTTTCACCCAGGTATGGCCCTTGGTATAGCGACACTCTTTGGGATTCAACTTGATCTCCTTTCGCAAGCCTTTGGCTGGTTCCGACCATGATATAAGGAAAGCCCTTAGGTGTCAAGGAAGGCCCGTTCCCTGAGCTAGTAGAAGGGACGGGCGTGCCATTCGGCTGAGATTTCAGCGAGTCCAATCGAGCCGCTCACGGCGAAGCCTTCGGCGGGTCAGGCTGTGCCTTTAATCAGCACCCTTGAGAAAGGGTTGAACAGCCCTGTTCCTGGGAGTAGAAAGCATAACTCCCCGCTCTAATAGCCCAAATGGGCTATGCTTGAAAGCTGGGCTATGACCCTATTGGGGGATTGCAAACTATTCAAGGTTGTTCTTTAATTTGTGTGCCTTGAGAGGCGCTGTGGTGAAAAAACTTGTATAAAGGCCTGAGAGCTGTACTTCTTCTGCGGTGGAGCCTGCCAATTGCTCTTGCCGTCTTGGGTATGGTTTTCCATTTTGTGGAGGAGTTCACCGGTCTATTACCCGAAGGCTTGATTCTTCCCCTTGACCTTTTCCTCTTTTCTTTTTTGGGTCCCCTTGCACTCTGGCTAGCCTTTGGCGCGACAGCCAGATACCTGACGCAAAGAGAAAAAGCTGAGGCTGAGCTTACTCAAACTAAAGGGGAGCTAGAGGCCAGGCTGGCCGAGGTTTCTCAGGCCAGGGAGGAGCTGACTCGCGCCGAGAAGCTGGCGGCGGTGGGGGAGCTGGCCTCTACCGTGGGCCACGAGCTACGCAATCCCCTGGCAGTGATGCGCAATGCCGCCTATTATCTTGGGCTCAGGCTTGGGAACGGCGACGAAAGGGTGAAGCGCCATTTAGAGATTTTGGATAAGGAGGTTACTAAGGCCAACAATATCATTAGCGACCTACTGGATTTCTCCCGTCCTAAAGCCCCTGTCTTTGCCAAGGTGGAGATAAACTCCTTGGTGGAGGAGGCCTTGTCTCGAGTGGAAATGGGGGAAAACATCGAGATGGTTAGGGAGTTGGGGGGAGGGCTGCCTCTTGTTGAGGCTGATGGGGAGCAGATAGGGCGGGTTTTCTTGAATTTCATCCTTAATGCCGTCCAGGCCATGCCTCAGGGGGGGAGGCTGGTCGTACGCACTCGGAATGAGGGGTGCTATTTAGTCGTGGAGATTGGTGACAGCGGCGTGGGCATCGCCGAGGAGAATCTGATCAAAATCTTCGAACCACTTTTCACCACCAAAGCTAAGGGCGCAGGCTTGGGTTTAACCTTGTGCCGCTCCATTGTTAACGCTCACCAGGGCACCATCGAGGTCAAAAGTCGGTTGGGGGAGGGAGCCACCTTCGTGGTAGGGCTTCCTCTGACTCGAGGGGAGTGTAGCCATGAACACCAAAGCCAGAATACTCGTGGTGGATGACGATCGGGAATTATTGGAAACCATCGCCGACATTTTGAAGATCAAAGGGTATAAGGTCACCATGGCCAATAGCGGTGAAGAGGCCATCCAACGGGCCAAAGTTGGCCAGTATGACGTTGCCCTTATGGATATCGAAATGCCCGGCATCAATGGGCTTGAGGCCTTTAAAAAGATTAAAGCCCTCAGGTCTCGCCTCAAGGTCATCCTGATGACCGGCTATCCGGGGGGGGAGTTGATCACCCAGGCTCGTCGGGAGGGGCCTTTGGATATACTCTTTAAACCCATCGATATGCGTCGACTGATGCGGCTTATCGAGGCAGATAGCCAGCACTGCGCTATCTTGGTAGTGGATGACGATCCCGCCATATGCCAGACCATGAAGGATATCTTTGAAGAATTCGGCCATAAGGTGCTGGTAGCTGGTACCGGCGAACTGGCCATTGATCTGGTTAAAAAGATAAACCCCCACATTTTATTTTTGGATGTTAAATTATCCACCATGAACGGACTAGATACTTTCAAAGCCATAAAGGAGCTCAACCATGAGGTGGCAGTTGTTATGATGACGGCCCATAAGCGGGAGAATGGATCCTTGGTGGAGGCAGCTTTAGCACAAGGGGCTTACTCCTGCCTTTATAAACCCTTTGCCCCAGAGGAAGCGATAGCCATGGTAGATCTTCTTCACCAAAGGTCTAGGGGTTTCGCAACTTGAGAGTTGAGGTATGAAGCAGAGTCCCCGCCTCATCATCGTTGACGACGATGATGACATGTGTGAAACCCTAACCGATATATTCCTCTCCCAAGGCTATGAGGTGAGTTCCTCAAGAACCGGGGAAGAGGCGCTGACCCTGTGCCAGGAGAGGACCTTCGATGTCGCTCTTGTCGACATCAAGTTACCCGATATGGAGGGAACCGAGCTTTTGAGTGCCCTAAAGGTGCTTCATCCTCATTTGGAAGTAGTTCTTATGACTGGCCACGCCTCTCTGGAGAGCGCCGTGACCGCCGTTCGACATGATGCCTTTGCTTATGTCACCAAGCCCTTCGAGGTCCATGAGGTGATCATCACCGTGGACGAAGCAGTGGAAAGACAACAGGCACGGGTTCGAGAGATAGAAGATAGAGAACACTATCGTTCCCTATCTATCATCGACGGCCTTACTGAGCTGTGTAACTATCGTTGTTTCTACGAGCACCTGGGACTAGAGGTGGAACGAGCCAAGAGGTACTCCCATACCTTGACCCTTCTCATGGTGGATGTGGATGATTTCAAGGGGTACAACGATAGCTATGGGCATCAGGCTGGGGATGAGGCCTTGAAGTATATAGCCCATACCCTGCGCCAGAGGTGCCGTGGGGTAGATGTAGTGGCTCGCTATGGGGGGGAGGAGTTCGCCATTCTCCTGGTGGAAACGGCTAAAGGTGACGCTGCCGTGGTGGCCGAAAGGCTGAGGCAGACTGTGGCTGAGGGACGTCCTGAGAGGGGACGAAGACAACTGACCGTCTCTATCGGCGTGGCCACCTTGCCGGAAGATGCTCAAGAGGGTGAAGAGTTGGTCGCCAGGGCCGATGAGGCCCTTTATAAAGCCAAGGGTTGCAAGAACCGCGTTTGTCTTTTCAGCGCAGGAAATAGCGACGGCAGTATGGTTTTATCTCTCTTCTAGTTTCAACTTTTACTTTTTTGCTATCTTAGCTCCTTTTCTTGCCTTTTCCTTGGGTGTTATACTGCCC
>JACQTR010000025.1 GCA_016210705.1 Chloroflexota bacterium
ACCTTAGATGGCGGAGGCGAGGCTTTTGGCTCCATCATCATCTTCGATGGCGGAGGCGAGACCTCTGGCACCTTGGGGAGGGCGCATTCCACCAGGGCCAGCTCCAAGGGTAGGGTGTCTTCCAGGCGGTCGGCCTGGTTTAGGAGCTTAATGGCTTGGGCGATGTCCTCCAGAGAGGCCTCGTCAATAGTGGGTTTTAGGGCTGCTATCGTCTCTGCGGCTAGGTCGGCTACCTCTGGGCTACCGGCTTTAAGCAGGAGGGCTTTTCGTAGATATTGGATGAGTTCTCGGGTGAGCTGGCGAAGATCCAAACCATCGCGGCCAATGGCGTGAAGGGTGGCAAGGCCTCCGGTCAGGTCTTTGCGTAGGATGTGTTTGGCCAACTCCGGAATGCGAGCGTCCCCGGTGACGCCTAAAAGGGCTTGTACTTGCGAGAGTGAGATGGGCGACCCATAATAAATGGCCAACTGCTCCAAAAGGTTCTCGGCATCCCGCAGGCTGCCGCTGGCATTTTGGGCGATGAACTCCAAGGCCGCCGGCTCGAATTCGATTCCCTCTTTTTCACAGATATAGCCCAGTCTCTGCACCACGGCAGGGAAGGAGATGCGGCGAAAGTCGAAGCGCTGGCAGCGGGAAAGGATGGTGGCCGGAACCTTATGTACCTCGGTGGTGGCCAAAACGAAGATCACATGCTTGGGGGGCTCTTCCAAGGTCTTGAGAAGGGCGTTGAAGGCCGGCTCGGTGAGCATGTGAACCTCGTCAATGATATAGACTTTGTAGCGGGCCATGTTGGGGGCGAAGTTCACCTTCTCCCGAAGGTCGCGAATCTCATCGATGCCCCGGTTGCTGGCGGCGTCGATCTCGATAAGGTCTAGAGCCTGTCCTTCGGTGATGGCGCGACACAGGCTACAGGTGTTACAGGGCTCTCCCTGGCCGTTGGTGAGGCAGTTCACCGCCTTAGCTAAGATGCGGCCGGTGCTGGTTTTGCCTGTACCCCGCGGGCCAAAGAAGAGGTAGGCGTGGGCCACTCGACCGCTGGCCAGGGCGTTGAGAAGGGTGCGAGTTATAGGTTCCTGGCCCACCACCTCGGCGAGGGTTTGGGGGCGCCATTTGCGATAAAAGACCTGGGACATAAGGGTTACTTTCTTCGAGGGGTTACTGTGCCAATTATAGCCTTAGCCGCCAAGGGGGTCAATCAGGCGATGGCGCGCTTCAGTGCTTCTTTTAAGATGGCCCGTTCCCGACTTTTCATACGGCGTTGGTCGTCGGGGTCGATATGGTCGTAACCCAGGAGGTGAAGAACGCCGTGAACGGCCACCAAGGCCAGCTCTTGCTCCACTGAGTGGCGATAGTCTTGCGCTTGGCGAGCGATATAAGGAAAGGAGATGACAACTTCCCCCAAGTGGGTTAGCCCGTCGGGGGGCGCTACAAAAGCTTGGCTGTCCTCGGAACTTTCTTCTAGAAGGGAGAAGGAAAGGACGTCGGTGGGCTCATCGATGCCACGGTAGGTGCGATTGAGCGTCTGGATGGTGTCGTCGTCGGTAACAACTAGGCTTATATCTACGGAAGCGGTAACGCCTTCCTGACGAAGGGTTTCTTCCGCCAGCCGTTGCAACCAAGCCTCGTCCGCGGACTCCTGAAAGGGCTCATCGATCTCTATATTTACCTGGTGGTTAGACATGGAATTGTGTGCCCATAATAACATTGGGGTTTGAAGGGGGCAAGGCGGTAGTTACACCCGCCTGAAGGCCATAAGAAGACGGCCTTTAAGGAGAAAGGGTGGAGGCGGCGGTCCTGGCGATGTCCAAAAGGGGGCCGGGCAAAATTCCCAGAACCAAAACGCCCAGAACGGCTATGGAGAGGGCGGTCTGGAGGGAAAGAGTAGGGGACACCTTTTCTTCAGAGGGTGCAGTGCCGAAGTACATAACCTTGACCACTCGCAAATAGTAGTAAGCGGAGATCACTGCGTTGAGAACGGCTACGATGACTAGCCAAACCAGGTGTTCTTGCACGGCGGCGTTGAAGATATAGATTTTGGCGATGAACCCAGCGGTGGGGGGTATGCCAGTGAGGGAGATGAGGCAGAAGGCCAGGGCCAGGGCCAAAAGAGGGGCGCGGCGGGCCATTCCCGCATAGTCATCGATGAGGTCGCTATTGATCTTGTTGGAGATGGCGATGATGGCGATGAAGGCCCCCATGTTGGTCACGGCATAGCTGGCCAGGAAAAACATAACCCCGCTGCGACCCAAGGTGGAGAGGACAGCCAAGCCCACCATCAGGTAGCCAGCCTGGGCTATGCTGCTATATCCCAGCATCCGTTTGATGTTGCCCTGGACGATGGCTACTACAT
>JACQTR010000026.1 GCA_016210705.1 Chloroflexota bacterium
ATTTTTTTGTTGATATTGGCGTGATCGACAGTTGGGGGCATGATCTAAGCGTACTTGAAAATGAACCACGGGTTTTCCTTGCTTAGGTTTGGCTTTAAAAAGCCTGTGATTGCCGCCATAGGGATGATGGTCCTCTTTGGTCTCTATGTAGCCTGGGCATTGCCCTCAGGCAGTATTGCCCAGGGAATTGAGATTACTCGAGGGCCTTATTTACATGTAACCACCAGTTCAGCTCTCGTCTGTTGGGAGGCAAATGTAGCTCATCCAGGGGCTGTCCTTTACGGCATCACTTCAGATTACGGCTCGATAGCTCGCACCGACCAGGAAGTACAAGGCCAGTGCGTACGACTTACTGGGTTAAGGGCTTACACTCGTTATCATTACCAAGTGTGGGGAGGGGAGGTAGCTTTATCTTCCGATGCCTCTTTTAAAACTCTGGCGGGCCCAGAGGGGAAAAGCATTTATTTTGTGGCTTGGGGCGACAACCGTACTAACCATCCGATCCATAAGAAGTTAGCAGACCTGGTAGAAGAGGCAGCTCCTGACTTCGTGATCAATGTGGGTGACTTGGTGGAGTCAGGTCGGCGCATGAGCGATTGGGAGGCTTTTTTCGATGCAGAGAGAGAGCTACTGGCTAATGCTCCGCTTTATCCTACCTTGGGCAACCATGAGCTGAACGACCCCCTCTACTTTTCTCTTTTCACCTTGCCAGGGAACGAAAGGTGGTATAGTTTTGACAGCGGCCCTGCTCATTTTGTGACCTTGGACGTAGTCTTTTCAGCCTATGGACCGGGCAGCGAACAATATGCCTGGCTGGAGCGGGACTTGAGGGAAACAACCCAACCCTGGAAGATAGTATATATACATTTCCCTCCCTATAGCTTCACTCCCTCCCGGGGCAGTGTGGAGGCAGTGCGGCAGTTGGTTCCCCTCTTTGAAAAGTACGGTGTGGCTTTGGTTTTTAGCGGCCATAACCATCATTATCAGCGCAATATATTGAACGGGGTGATCTATGTGGTGACGGGTGGTGGGGGGGCGCCTCTTCATCCCGTGGGAACCAGCCCCTGGACGGCTTATGCTGAGGAAACCTACCATTTTCTAAAGATTTCTATCGAGGGGAACGTTCTTACTGGCGTGGGAGTGAGGTTGGATGGGAGCGAGTTCGACCCCTTCACATTGAAACTGAACATCCCTGAACAAGAGCAAGTACAAAGATCACCAACCACAGCAGCGGTAGCAACTCCTGTTGCACCTGAAACACTAGCGGCTACAGGCTCGATAGTGACACCCGTCGTCCCTGCGCCGCCGACCAGTCCTGGAGCGGCAGTAACCCCTGTGGTTCCCCAAATGCCAGCAGTTGCAGGGGTGGTCGTAATCCCAGCGACCCAGTCAGTGCCAACGCTGAGATCAGTGCCCTCCATGGGTCTTGTAGAAAAGTGGAGTTGTCGCCGCTGTCACGACCCCTTTCGGGTGAACAATAGATTATTGCTGGCCTACGGGTGGGACTTTCACCGTAGCTTCATCGTAGGCGTGGGCATTGCTTTCGGCATTATTATTTTTCTTGGTATAATTGCTTTAGTGCTGGTGATGGTTCGGCGGCGCTTACATCTAGAGCCTAATAGAGGGACGTTAGATAATGCGTAGGGCAAGGCTCATTATTAACCCCATACCGTGGGCTCGCCGAGCCAAAGATAAATTGGCTGAGATAACAAACCTGTTGGATGAGGTGGGAATCAGAGTTGATCTGACTTTCACTAAACTGACCGAGTCAATGACTCAATCGGTGGGGCAGGCTGCTCGAGAGGGCTATGATTTGGTCATAGTTGGGGGTGGTGATGGTACAGTGAGCGAAGTGGCCGCAGGCTTAGTGTGGACTGGTATACCATTAGGCATTCTACCCTGTGGTACTTTTAACAACATCGCCCATAGCCTGGGTCTATCTTTAGATTTGCTGGAGGCGACCCGAAATATAGCAAGGGGTAACGCCTTAGATATAGATGTCGGCGTTGCCAACGGGGTCTATTTCTTTGAAGCAGTGGGGGTGGGACTAGATGCCTCCCTTTTCCCCATCGGAGAGGAGATCAAGGAGGGACACTACGAAAAGGTGTTGCAGGGGGCGGTGAGATTCCTGCGCCACCGCAAGGCTCAGATCACGCTACACCTCGACCAAAACAAAGTGGACCTGCAAACGCCCATGGTAGTGGTGGCCAATGGGCCTTACTATGGGGCCAGTTTCACCGTAGCTCCCCAGGCCAGCTTGACCGATGGCAGGTTAGAGGTGGTCGTCTTCGAGTGTAGTAAGGTGGAAGTGGCCCGCCACTTCGCCCTTAGCGCTCGGAACCGGGCGCATGAGGAACCTTGTATCTCTATGTATCAGGCTCAGCAGGTAAGCATACTGCCTCAGTTACCCCTCCCCGCCCACGCCGATGGAAAGCCCATCGGCAACGCCCCCGTTACCTGCCGGATTATCCCCAGATCCCTTCGGGTCATCGTTCCCTAGCTTCCAGGAGCTAGGCCAGATTTCCTGGGCCAGAAAAAGGGAGTATCTACCTACCAGATACCCTACCACCAGGGTGGCGATGGCGTCCGTGGGCCATGTTGCCCCAAAGTAGAATAGGCCGGCGATGACTAAAAAAGGATAAAGGTAGGCAGGGATACTTAATTTTGTCCACAGCCGTGCCAATATCGTGGTTAGCGTCATCACACCCACCAAGTATAGCTCCGGGAAAGAGGTGATTTTGGGCCAATGACGTTGCCATACTTGAGGTAGTTCCACCTCGCCAGTCGTAAAAGGACGGGCCCGTTCAAAGTGAGGTGAGAATATGGCCATCACTATCAGGATGGTTACAAAGGTTATTAACAGGACTAAGACGGCTTGTACTACATTTTTCCTCCCTCGAAATATGCTATAGCCTAAGATAAGAGCGGTGAGGACAGAGTAAACCTTAGCCTTGTCAGCGGTAAGCCAATATATTAGTTGGGCACGGTTGGGGTCGAAACGCCTGAAGATGGGGTAAACCAGGCTGCCG